>JAUMXY010000069.1 GCA_030528885.1 Bacteroidales bacterium
TGTTGCTCAGGAACTTATAAATAAAGTTAAATTATAGTGTTGCGGAATTAAGGGTAATTATCATCAAGAAAAAACAAGTACGCTTTAGCGTCATTTAGAGAACGGCCATTCGCACCTCTCTGTATATCCAGTACCTCCGAAGAGGTACTGGAGTACCGCCTAGGAGGTATTCGAGTACCTCTTCGGAGGTACTGGACATGCACAATAGCATAAAGAATAGAGGTGCGCAAACATGGAAGCAACTTCAGCATCATAAAAAAATACGTCAAAAATTGTATAATCAACAAGAAAGACGTAACTTTGGCAACAAAACAAACTTAAGCCATTATCACAATGAAAAATTCACTCAAAGGCCTCTTGTTTGCCTTTTTCACAATCACAAGCATAGCTTCTTATGCTCAAGTGGCGACTCCAACTCGTCAAATAGACCAGACATTCACCATCCCAACTCCCGACTACAAGCTCAGCCCCTACACAGGCATGACTCGACAGGGATGGATTGACGCGGCAACCTATTTGCTCGATGGCGCATTCACCTACATTCGCAACATCGACGACCCCATGTATTTCCCCAAGCAGTTTGACAAGACCTATCCAAACAACCCTGGGCAAATACCAACAGCCAAGCTCGAAGGATTCTGCCGCACGCTCTTCCTTGCCGCTCCTCTGCTGAAGGAAAATCCCGAGCTGACGCTCAACGGCATCAAAGTGGCAGACTATTACCGCCACCAGCTCCTCAACCTGATTAACCCAGAAAGCCCAAGCTATATCAGACCTCTCGCCAAGAACGGCGGTCCTGGTCAGAACCTTGTCGAGTTTGGTGCCCTTGCCATCTCCTTGACAACAGCCAAGAATGTGCTTTGGGACCCTCTCACCCAGCAACAGAAAGACCAGCTTGCAGCCACCATGCTTAGCTATGGCAATGGTCCAACAATCAACTCCAACTGGATGTTCTTCAACGTCTTTGTCATCAGTTTCTTCAAAGAGCAAGGCTACGAGGTCAACGACTGGCGCATGGAAGATTGCCTCAAGAAGCTCCTTTCACTCTATCGGGGCGAAGGCTGGTACAACGATTCGCCAGCATACGACTACTACAGCATGTGGGCTTTCCAGATGTATGGCCCTATCTGGGCACAGACCTACGGACATTTCTATCCTGAATATGCCGCTCAATTCATGCAGAACCAAGCAGACCTCATCGACAATTACCCCTATATGTTCAACGCTGAAGGAAAGATGAACATGTGGGGCCGCAGCATCCCCTATCGCTTTGGCGCAGTCGTGCCTCTCGCCCTCCTCGGCTATCAGACCGACAAAGACATCAACTACGGCTGGATGCGCCGCATCGCTTCCTCCACCCTGCTCCAGTTCCTCCAGCACCCAGGTTTGCTTGAAGACAACGTGCCCACCCTCGGGTTCTACGGACCATTCGAGCCTGCCGCTCAAATCTACAGCTGCCGTGGAAGTGTTTACTGGTGCGGAAAAGCCTTTCTCGCCCTCTTGCTCCCCGAGGACAACCCATTCTGGACAGCCAAGGAGAACAATGGCCCATGGGACAAAGATTTCAAGAAAGGCAATGTATATAACAAGTTCCAGCCAGCCACCAACTTGCTGATTACAGACTATCCCAACGTGGGAGGTTCAGAAATGCGCTCATGGTGCCACGAGACCGTAGCTGCAGACTGGCAGAAATTCCGCAGTTCAGAAAACTACAACAAGCTCGCCTACCACACCGAGTTCCCTTGGATGGCTGACGGTCCTAACGGAGAAGTATCCATGAATTATGCCACTCTGAACAGCAAAGGCAACTGGGAAGTGCTCCGCCTCTACACCTTCAAGAGCTTTGAGGACGGCATCTACCGCCGCGACGCAGAGCTGGAAACCAACCGCGACATCAAGTATAGCCTTGCCGACATCCCTCTTCCCAACGGAGTGCTTCGTGTAGATAAGGTATCCGTTCCCAACCCAACCTCCATCCGTCTGGGACACTACACCCTGCCAGAGAATGATGGGACGCCTGTAAAGGAAAGCACGTCAGCCAAAGTGCCCGGCGCCACCATCATCAGCAATGGCGAATACAGCCTTGCCATGGTCAACCTAACCGACTGGAACAAGACCAGCGTTCTTCATCCTGAAGGCATACATCCCGTAAGCAGCACCTGCGGACTCATCATGAACGAGAAGCAAGTGCAGAAAGAAGAAGTGATGGTTACTCTCATGCTCTGGAAGAAAGGCAAGAAGTCCTTCAGCAAGAAAGAGCTGACTCCAGTTAAGTCCATAAAAGTTTCAGACGACAAAAAGAGCGTAGAAATCGTTATGGCAGACAAGACCGTTAAAAAGGTAACATTCTAAATCCCCCTCAACTACTCCCTCTAATCTCCGTATGGACTGATTAGAGGGTTTTCCTTTCTACATTAATCAACATGATACCAGCGCGCATCATCAAAATATGGCTCATGTGCTTTCTGATGTCCGTATCGGCATCGGCACAAGAATGGGACACGGCCCTCTACCGCCAAATAGAGCAGAGCATACAATCTCCCCTCATCCTCGAGAGTTTCAAGGCAGACATTACCCGCTACGGCGCCAAGCCCGACGCCACAGCTGCACGCAACCAAAAAGCCATTCAGAAAGCCATTGACCGATGTTCCCAAAAAGGAGGGGGCCAAGTCATCATACCGGCTGGGCTAACATTCCTGACAGGCGCCATCGAACTCAAGAGCGGCGTCAATCTCGTCGTAGAACAAGATGCTGTGCTCCAGTTCGTTTTTCAGCCCGAGCTCTATCCCATCGTCGAAACGTCATGGGAAGGTCTCGACTGCTATAACCTCTCCCCCTGCATCTACGCCTTTCAGGAAAAGGACATAGCCATCACAGGCAACGGCACCATTGATGGAGGAGGAACACGTGAGACTTGGTGGCCCTGGTGTGGCGCCACCAAATACGGATGGAGAGAAGGCATGGTGAGCCAAAAGCTGGAAGCGCGCCCCCGCCTGCTACGCAACGGAGAAGAAGGTGTGCCTATGACCGACGAGAAAGGACGTCGCACGCCCCTCCGCACCTTCACAGCTCACGACGGCCTTCGCCCACAGCTCATCGGGTTCAACCAATGCCAGCGCATCCTCATCGAAGGCGTCACCCTGCTGCGCTCCCCCTTCTGGGTTATCCACCCGCTGAAGTCAACCGACATCACCGTCAGAGGTGTCCACATCAACAACGATGGTCCCAACGGGGACGGCTGCGACCCTGAATCCTGCAACCGTGTGCTTATCGAAGACTGCTTCTTCAACACAGGAGACGACTGCATCGCCATCAAAAGCGGGCGCAACAGCGACGGGCGTCGTCGCGCCATGCCCAGCCAGAACATCATCATTCGCCGATGCGAGATGCACAACGGACATGGCGGCGTAGTCGTCGGTTCTGAAATCAGCGGCGGACTGCGCAACGTCTTCGCTCATGATTGCGTTATGGACTCACCTAACCTCGACCGCGTGCTGCGCATCAAGACCAACTCCTGCCGAGGCGGCATCATTGAAAACATCTTCATGCGCGACATCCAAGTAGGACAATGCCGCGAAGCCGTGCTGCGCATCAACCTCAACTACGAGCCTAATGAGGTGTGTTGCCGCGGCAACAACCCCACCGTCCGCAATGTCCTGATGGAAAACGTCACATGCCAGCAATCCAAATACGGCGTACAAGTCATCGGGCTTGAAGACGACACGTGCGTACACAACATCATCGTGCGCAACTGCCGATTCGACGGCGTAAAGCAAGGCAATAGCATTACAGGCAAGACGCGCGACATCACCTTCGACAGCCTCTTCATCAACGGCTCTCTCACCTTGCACGAAAAACCCTACCAGCATTACAGCCAATGGATGACTCACTCTGAGATGCAGCGCACCCCAAAAAGCTACCTGCTCGATTTCTCTACCAAGCCCAAGTGGAGCTACGTCATGGGCATCGAGCTCGAAGCCATGCTCGACACCTACCTCTGCCACGGCGGCAAGCCTATTTGGGATTACTGCCAACAGTACATCGACACTATGATTAGCTCCAACGGCGACATACGCGGCTACAAGTACAAAGACTACAACTTGGACAACATACGTACCGGCCATTTCCTTGCCCGCATGTACCAGCTAAATCCCAAGCCTGAGATGCTCGCTGCCATGCAGACCCTCATGCGTCAGCTCAAGGAGCAGCCACGCACCAACACCGACCGCGTGTTCTGGCACAAAGCCATCTATAGCTATCAGGTGTGGCTCGACGGCATTTTCATGGGACTGCCCTACCACGTGCTGACAGCCTCCATGCTGCTGCCAGCCAACGAGGCACAGAAAATATACGACGACGCTGTTAACCAAGTCACCACAACCTACCGACGCACCCTCGACCCTCTCACTGGACTCAACCGACACGCATGGGACGAAACACGTCTCATGTTTTGGGCCGACCCGCAGACAGGGCTCAGCCAGCATTGCTGGGGACGCGCTCAGGGATGGTTCACCATGGCGCTCATCGAACTGCTCGATGCCCTGCCTGCCGACTATGCTCGTCGAGCGGACATCCTCGCCATCCTCAACCAAACCCTCGAAGCTATCATCCGCTGGCAAGACCCTGAAACTGGTGTCTGGTACCAAGTGATGGACTCACCGCAACGCGAAGGCAACTACCTAGAAGCCACCTGCTCAGCCATGTTCGCCTACTCGCTCCTCAAGACATATCGCATGGGGTACACAGGGCCGCAAAGCCTTGCAGCAGGCAAACGAGCCTACCAAGGCATTCTCGGCCACTTCATCCGCGTCAACTCCGACACAACCATTTCTCTCACCAACTGCTGTTCCGTTGCAGGACTCGGCCCTGGCATCAGCCCCCAAGTGTTCAAGGCGGCGCCCAACGTAAAAGAGAACAAGCGGCGCGACGGATCCTATGCCTACTACCTGTCTGAGCCCATACGCGACAACGACCCTAAAGGCATCGGCCCCTTCATCTGGGCGTCGCTCGAGATGGAGCGCCTCGAAGCTCTGCAAAAGCCGTAGAGCCGACACCTCCCCAAAACACAAAACAGAGAGGCAGGACACAACGCCCCGCCTCTCTGTCATTTCTTGTCGCACATTCCCTATCGGGCCATACGATAAATCTCCTCTATATCGGCAGCCTTCAGCTTCTTAAAACGCCCATGCGCAATTTTGTCGCCACGCGTGCACTTGCTTGCCATCTCCTTAATCTCCTCTTCTGTAATGTCACGCCCAATCAACTCGCGAATAGTTGTCGGCATGCCTATTGCACGATAGAAGCGCTTCATCGCCTCTATACCTTTCAGCGCTGTGCCTTCAGGGTCTGTAAAATCGTTCTCCACGCCAGTCACATTCACGGCAAAGCGCACAAAACGGCTCACGTTCTCCTTCATCACATAGCGTGCCCAGCTTGGCCACACCACAGCCAGACCAGCTCCATGCGTCACATCAAACATCGCACTCAGCTCATGCTCAATCTGGTGCGTCGCCCAGTCGCCATTCAGGCGGTTGCCTGTCACATCATTATGCGCCAAGCTTCCAGCCCACATAATCTGCGCCCTGTTGCGATAGTCCTCGGGATTCTCCAGCACAGCAAACACGCTGTCCATCATCGTCCTCATCAGCGCTTCAGCAATTGCATCCGTCACCGTCATGTCGCAGTCAGGGTTAAAGTATCGCTCCATCGTGTGCAGCATGATGTCCGTCACACCTGCTGCCGTCTGGTAGGCTGGCAAGGTAAACGTGCGCTCAGGATTCATGATGGCAAACTTCGGACGGGAAATGTTGTTTGAATAGCCCAATTTGATGTCGCCATCCTCATTCGTAATAACACTAGCCTCACTCATCTCGCTACCTGCCGCAGGAATCGTCAGCACCGTCGCCACTGGCAGACAAGTTTCCGCCTCAGCCTTGCCAACGTAGAAATCCCACACGTCACCCTCGTAAGGCACGCCATAGGCAATCGCCTTCGACGAGTCAATCACACTTCCGCCACCTACGGCCAGAATGAAGTCAACGCCCAGCTCGCGGCACAAGGCTATGCCCTCCTTCACCTTCGACAAACGAGGATTAGGCACAACGCCTCCCAGCTCCACATACTCCACACCTGCCTCTTTCAGCAAGCCGCACACCTTGTCCAGCAGCCCTGAACGCTTAGCGCTTTGCCCGCCATAATGCAGCAGCACCTTCGTACCGCCATACTTCTTCACCAACTGAGCAACCAGCTCTTCCGACTGCTTGCCAAACTGCACCTCTGTCGGCGCATAAAACAGAAAATCTTTCATATATAAAATACATTATTATTAAAGTCTTTTGCAAAAATAAGCCATTTATTACGGAAAAACAAGAGAAACACCCATTATTTCCATAAAGAACAGAACAAAAAAACATAAAAAATATCTTTTTTTTCGTCACCTCATTAAACCTTCCCTTCAAACGGCAGTCTTATCAAGCGTAAACCAACAATCAATAAGCACAAAACTAAAACAATTAACATTAAACCAAACCCTTAAAACAGAAAAGTATGAAAAAGATTATCCTCTCTCTGATTGCAGTACTGATTTCAGTAGCATCATTCGCACAGCAGCCAGGCGGACAGCGCCGTGAGTTCAAGCCAGAAGATACAGCAAAGCGCCGTGCTGACCAAATCAAGGAAACAGCAAAAATCAACGACGAACAATACAAGAAAGTATACGACCTCTTCCTCAAGCAGGCTAAAGACCAGCAGGCGAAGATGAAGCAGGCACAGCAAGGCGGCGCACGCCCTCAGTTCAACCGTGAAGAAATGCAGAAGCAGCAGGAAGCTACAACAAAGGCGCTCAAAGGCATTCTCACAGAAGAGCAGTACAAGGCATACGAGAAAGCACAGCAGGAGCGTCGCCAGCGCTTCGGTCAAGGCGGCAATCGCCCAGGTGGAAACCGTCCAGGTGGCAATCGCC
>JAUMXY010000042.1 GCA_030528885.1 Bacteroidales bacterium
TGCAATACCTCCTAGGCGGTACTCGAGTACCTCTTCGGAGGTACTGGGAGGGGAGGACATAAAAAAAGGGAGCTGCAAGGACGAAAGGCAATAAGCCATGGTGGTCGTCTTTGCAACTCCCTCAATATGAGTTGATAAAAGCGCGGATGAGCAGGGTTAGAGTGCTTCGAGCATGCGTTTCAGCACGACGGTAGCTGAAATCTCTCGGTTGGCTGCCTCGGGGATGACAATGGAGGTGGGCGCTTCTATCACGTCGTCGGTGACAATCATGTTGCGGCGCACGGGCAGACAATGCATGAAGAAGGCGTTGTTGGTTACTGCCATCTGGCGGCTGCTGACGGTCCAGTCGGCGTAGTCGTGGTAGTCGCCGAGGATTTTGCCGTAGTCTTCGGGGCGTGTGACGCCAGGGCAGCTCCAGTTTTTGGCGTAGATGAAGTCGGCTCCTTCGAAGGCTTTGAGCTGGTCGTATTCTACGCGGGCGTTGCCTACAAATGCGGGGTCAAGCTCGTAGCCTTGGGGGTGTGTCACGACGAAATCGACGTCGGCGGCGTTCATCCATTCGGCAAAGGAGTTGGGCACGGCCTGTGGCAGCGCTTTGGGGTGTGGCGCCCATGTGAGGACGACTTTGGGTCGCTGGCTGGGTGTGCGTGTGACGGGTGTGCCTCCGAAGAGGGGGTTGGGCTCGATGAGGGTCTTGCTTTTGTATTCCTCGATGGTGATGAGGTCGGCAAAGGCCTGGAGCGGGTGTACGGTGGCACTTTCCATGAAGAAGACGGGGCGGCCGCTGTACTTGATGAACTGGTTGAGTATCTTCTCTTCGTAGTCGTCTTGACGTGACTCGAATCGGGCGAAGGAGCGCACGCCGATGAGGTCGCAGTAGGAGCCCATGACGGGGATGGCTTCGAGTAGGTGTTCGCTCTTGTCGCTCTCCATGATGACGCCTCGTTCGGTTTCGAGCTTCCAGGCGCCCTGATTGACGTCGAGCACGATGACGTTCATGCCGAGGTTGAGGGCTGCTTTCTGGGTGGAGAGGCGTGTACGCAGGGAGTTGTTGAAGAAGATGAGCATGGCGGTCTTGTTTTTGCCAAGCTCTTGGTATTTGTAGCGATTGCTCTTGATGTCGAAAGCCTCGTCGAGGGCTTTCTTGAGGTCGCCGAGGTCGGATACGTGTTGGAAAATTTTCATAGGGAGACCCCCTCTGCCTTACAGGCGTCTTTCCCCTCTATGGGGAGCGTCGTCTGGCTTGTTTTCGAATCGGGGGATTTCTTTTTAATGATTAATAATTTATTTTCTTTACACCCCGCTTGGTCTCTCCATAGAGGGGGAGATGCCCAAAGGGCAGAGGGGGTCTTTTAGTGCTTGGTTTTCTGCTGCTTCCATGATTTCGCGCTCTCCGGGTCCTTTGTCGTTGATGCCAATGAGGTGGAGGATGCCGTGGATGATGACGCGGTGTAGCTCTTCTTCGTAGGTGGCGCCTTGCTGCTGGGCATTGGTGCGGACGGTGTCGAGGCTGATGAAGAGGTCGCCGGAGATGGTGTCGCGGTGTCCCATCAGGAGCTCGTCGTCGCAGTAGTCGAAGGTGATGATGTCGGTGTAGTAGTCGTGCTGGAGATACTGTCTGTTGACTTCGAGTATCTTGTCGTCGTTGCAGAAGATGTAGGCGATGCTGCCTACTTTCTTGCCGTGGGCTGATGCTATGGCTTTGATCCAGGCGCTGGTGTCGCGGCGGCGGATGGCTGGCATCTTGACTCCGTCTACGTGGTAGCTGATCATGTTTATTTTATTTGTATGTTTTCAAATAGTTTCTCGTCTTTCAGGGCTTGGAGTCCTTGCCGGTAGATTTCGTTTGCGGGGTTGACCAGCTCGAAGTAGTTGGAGATGTCCCACAGGTCGCGTGCGATGAGTGCTTTCAGCTGTGTCTTGAGCAGTGGCATGCTGGCTTGCCGGATGGAGTCGGGAGCCTCGATTTTTGCTTCTTTGGCTTTGGCAAGCAGCAGGTCTATCATGTCTTGCGGTATGGTGAACTCTTGCTTGAAGAGCTCGAAGCCTGAGCGGAGGTCGGCCAGGTCGTAGTCTTTGCCTTCTTGCTGCCGTGCGCGTGCCTTGCGGTAGGCGTTGATGTTGTATTGCTTGACGAGCTGCTTGCGGTGGTCGTTGAGCCACTTGAGGGCTGTCTGGTTGATGCAGCTCTTGGCTGCGAGCTGGCGGTGGTAGTTGGTGTAGGTGGTTGTGTCGAGCGGCACGTAGAGGTCGGGCATGATGCCTCCGCCGCCATAGACGATGCGGCCGCCTTTGGTGGTGTACTTGAGCGAGTCGGGGAAGTGGATGCTGTCGGCATGCAGGAGTTCGCCGCTGTTCAGGCGGTCGAGCATGTCGGATTCGTATTTCTTTTTGTCGCCTTTGACGTAGGGCTTCTGGAAGCATCTGCCGACGGGGCTGTAGTAGTGGGCGATGGTCAGGCGGACGAGGGAGCCGTCGGGCAGGTTGATGGGGCGCTGGACGAGGCCTTTGCCGAAGGTGCGCCTGCCGACGATGATGCCGCGGTCGTTGTCTTGGAGGGCGCCTGCAAGGATTTCGGCTGCGGAGGCGCTGTAGCCGTCGACGAGGATGACGATTTTGTTGATGTGCATCTTGCCGCGGGTGGCGCGATATTCGCGGCGGCCTGTGGTGCGGCCTTCGGTATAGACAATCATCTCGTTGTTGTCGAGAAACTGGTTGGACAGGTCGACTGCTGAGTGCAGGTAACCGCCTCCGTTGCCTTGGAGGTCGATGATGATGTCTTTCATGCCTGATGCGAGGAGGGTGGATGCGGCTTTGATGAATTCCATGTTGGTGGTGGCACCGAAGTTGTTGATGCGCACGTAGCCGGTGGTGGCGTCTATCATGTAGGCGGCATCGATGGTGTGGACGGGTATCTTGTCGCGGATGACTTCGAACTTGTGGATGCCTTTGACTCCTCTGCGCTTGACGCTGAGGATGACTTTGCTGCCTTTGGGACCGCGCAGGCGCTTCATGATGAGTTCTTTGGACATCTTGACGCCGGCGATGGCTGTGTCGTTGACGGCTATGACCATGTCGCCGGCAAGGATGCCTGCTTTCTCTGAGGGGCCTCCGCTGACGGGCTGGATGACGACGAGGGTGTCGTCGGTGATGCTGAACTGCACGCCGATACCTTCGAAGGAGCCTTCAAGCGGTTCGTTGAGGCTTTGGACTTCCTTGGCAGGAGTGTAGGTGGAGTGGGGGTCGAGCTCGGTCAGCATGCCGCGGATGGCGTCTTCGGTCACTTTGCTCAGGTCGACGGTGTCTACGTAGAGCTGGGCGATGGCGCCTTGGGTGATGATGAGCTTCTGTATTTGTTCTTCCATCAGTTTTCTGTCGACGGTCTGGGCGATGAGCGGCAGGCCGACGAGGGTGAGCAGAAACAGGATGATGATTTTCAGTTTCATGGCAGAAATTCTTGGATGTCTTTGTTGTATGAGTGCAGCTCGCGCACTACGCTTGAGCTGATGCTGGAGTGCTGGGGGTCGGTGAAGAGCAGGATGGTCTCGATGCCTGTGAGGCGTCTGTTGATGTCGGCGATTTCTTTTTCATATTCGAAGTCTTTGACGTTCCGGACGCCTCGCAGCAGGAAGTCTGCGCCTGTCTGCCGGGCATAGTCGGTGGTGAGCCCTTCGTAGCTTTCTACGCGCACATGGGGATTGTCGCGGTAGATGGCTTGGATGGCGTGAAGACGCTGCTCGAGGGTAAACAGGTGCTTTTTCTCTTGGTTGACTCCGATGGCGATGATGACGTTGTCGACCACGCTTTGCAGCGCGCGGTCAACGATGTTCTTGTGCCCTATGGTGAAGGGGTCGAAACTGCCTGCGAAGATGGCTGTCTTGCTCATTTTATGATAATTCGGTGTCTTCTTCTGGACGGTCTTCTTCGATGACCAGATTGTTGATGATGAATGTTTGACGAGACATGGTGTTCTTGCCCATGTAGTATTCGAGGAGCTCTTTTACCTGGTCGGTCTTGCGAAGGGTGACGCGCTCCAGGCGCATGTCGGCGCCGATGAAGTTGCGGAACTCGTCGGGGGAGATTTCGCCAAGGCCTTTGAAACGGGTGATTTCGGGCTCTGGGCTGAGCATCTCGATGGCTTGAACGCGCTCTTCTTCGCTGTAGCAGTAGATGGTGATGAAGTCGCCTTTGCTGTCGGGGTGCTCTTCCATGTACTTGTCGAGAACGGCTTTCTTGATGCGTTTCTTGCGGTTGCGAACGCGGAAGAGGGGAGTCTGGAGGATATAGACGTGGCCGGTTCGGACGAGTTCGGGGAAAAACTGAAGGAAGAAGGTCATCATGAGCAGGCGGATGTGCATGCCGTCAACATCGGCGTCGGTGGCGATGATGACTTTGTTGTAGCGCAGTCCGTCAATGCCGTCTTCGATGTTCAGGGCTGCTTGCAGCAGGTTGAACTCCTCGTTCTCATAGACGACTTTCTTGGTCAGTCCGAAGGAGTTGAGGGGTTTGCCGCGCAGGGAGAAGACGGCCTGGGTCATGACGTCGCGGCTCTTGGTGATGCTGCCGCTGGCTGAGTCGCCCTCGGTGATGAAGATGGAACTTTCTTCTTTCAGGTCGCCTTTGGCATCGTTGAGGTGTATCTTGCAGTCGCGCAGCTTGCGGTTGTGCAGATTGGCTTTCTTGGCGCGCTCGCGAGCCAGTTTGGTCACGCCGGCGATGGCTTTGCGGTCGCGCTCGTTTTCTTTGATTTTCTCTTCGATGATTTCAGCAAGGTCAAGGTTCTTGTGCAGGAAATTGTCGACTTCGGTCTTGATGAAGTCGCCTACGAACTTGTTGACGCTGATGCCACCGTTGGGCTCCATGGTGAGAGAACCTAATTTGATTTTGGTCTGAGATTCGAATTGGGGTTCTTGCACGTTGATGGCAATGGCGGCGATGATGCCTGAGCGGATGTCGCTGTAGTCGTAGTTCTTGGCATAGAACTCTTTGATTGTGCGAGCGATGTGCTCCTTGAAGGCGCTTTGGTGTGTGCCGCCTTGTATGGTGTGCTGTCCGTTGACAAATGAGTGGTATTCTTCGCCGTATTGCTGGTTGGTGTGGGTGAAGGCTATCTCGATGTCGTCGCCTTTGAGATGGATGATCTCGTAGAGCGGGGTGGTGTCCATCGTGTCCTTGAGCAGGTCTTTCAAGCCGTTGCGGCTGACGATACGGCTGCCGTTGTAGTAGATTTCAAGTCCTGTGTTGAGGTAGGTATAGTTGCGAAGCATGTTGTTCACAAACTCGTCTTGGAACTTGTAGTTGAGGAACAGCGAACTGTCGGGCTTGAAGTAGATGAAAGTGCCGTTCTCTTCTGTGGTGTCTTCGGTCTTGTCATCGACGAGCTTGCCTTTCTCGAATATGGCTGAACGCACTTTGCCGTCGCGGTAGCTTCGGACTTCAAACAGGGTTGAAAGGGCATTGACGGCCTTGGTGCCGACTCCGTTCAAACCGATGGATTTCTGGAAAGCTTTGGAGTCGTATTTGCCTCCGGTGTTGAGGATGGATACGGCTTCTATCATCTTGCCTTGCGGGATGCCGCGGCCGTAGTCGCGCACGGTGACAGCGAGATTGTCCTGCATTTCCACTTCGATGCGCTTGCCGGCATTCATCTTGAACTCGTCGATGCTGTTGTCGATGATTTCTTTGAGCAGCACGTAAATGCCGTCCTCAGCATGGCTTCCGTCGCCCAGTCGACCGATGTACATGCCGGGGCGCAAGCGTATATGCTCTACGCCTGTCAGGGTGATGATGTTACCGTCGTCGTACTCGTTGCTGATGCTTTTATTGGGGGTTAATTCTTCCATAATTATTTGATTTCCTTCTTGTAGCAGCGGCGACGCTTGTGCTGCCTTCTCTCAAAGTATATCCATTGCTGCTGCACTTTCGAATTCTCTTCCAGTTCGGGGTTGGTCTCTACGTAGTCGTATCCCTCGGAGATGTAGATAGGCAAGAGGTCGTGGAACAGGATGGAGTTCACTCCCTTGCTCTGATATTCGGGCAGAACGCCTACAAGCATCAAGTCGAGAATCTTGGGCTTTTTTATCTTCAGTGCTTTGAGCAGATGCCACCAGCCAAGAGGAGTCAGCTTGCCTTTGGCTTTCTGCAAGGCGCGTGACATGGAAGGCATGGAGATGCCTACTGCGACCAGACGGCCGTTGGCTTCAGTGATAAGGCTGACGAGCTTGAGGTCGAGCACGGGCAGGTACATTCTCACGTATTGGTCTATCTGCTTTTGGCTCAGCTCGCTATAGCCGAACAATGGCTTGAAGGCTTCGTTGATGACTTGGAAGATTTCCTGGCCGTATTCTTTTGCTATCTTTTTAGCTGATGTGTATTTCTTGATGCGCAGGTCGTACTTCTTCATCACGATTTCGGCGATGCGGGTAAGGCGCTCTGGCACACCTGTTTCTTTAGGGACGGTCATAATCATCTCTATCCAGTCAGCATCTTTCTCAAAGCCAAGTTTTTCGATGTGCTTCTGGTAATACGGATAGTTGTAGATGGTGGCCATGGTGGAGAGTTCCTCAAAGCCTTCGATAAGCATACCTTCAGCGTCCATGTCGGTGAAGCCAAGCGGCCCCTGTATGGTTGTCATGCCTTTTTCTTTGCCCCATGCTTCGACGGTGTCAAGAAGTGCCTGGCTCACTTCCTCATCATCAATAAAGTCTATCCATCCGAAACGCACGTTGTTCAGGTTCCATGTCTTGTTGGCTTTGTGGTTGATGATGGCAGCAACGCGTCCTGCTATCTTCCCGTCCTTGTAGGCCAAGAAATAGGCTGCTTCGCAAAACTCCATCGCTGCGTTTTTCTCAGAGAAGGTGCTGAGCATATCCTCGTAGAGGTCTGGCACAGCGTATGGATTGTCCTTGTATAATTCGTAGTTGAAGCGAATAAACTTCTTTAATTCCTTTTTAGTTTCGACTTTCTTGATTGTAACCATTATTCACCTAATTTTTGGCAAATATACAACTTTTTTCTGATTTTTAACGTGTAGTATGCATTTTTACGGAAAAACGAAGCGTGTTACTATAGGGAGATGGTCGCTTATGCCACCTTGATAGATGGGACCAAGATAAGTGCGGCGAGGTTTATCGCCTCCGTTAGTTGGGTCGGGTTCAATAAGAAAAGGGAGGTTGAGGATTTGGGAATGTTGAGGAGTGAGGCTTGTCGTATATGTCAGAATATGATCTATGGTGGACCATGCGCCTTGGTATTTGTAGGTGCCTGGCTTGAGCTTTGCTGTCTGGTTGGTCAGGATTCCTTTTTGTGTGAGAGACTTGAGTTGTGGAGCGTTCTTTTCAGCGTTGAAGTCTCCCATGACGATGAGGTTGGGCTGCTGTCTGGCAAGGCGGATGGAGTCGATGTTGCTGCAGAGGGCTTGCACCACCTTCTTGCTTAGGGAGTGAGCCTTTCCTCCACCGCGTCTGGAGGGCAGATGAAGCACATAGACGTCGAGTGTGTCACCATTGTTGAGAGTGCCTGTTACATGCAGAATGTCTCGTGTAGTTTCGTTTTTGGTGGACACTCTAATCTTCTGTTTTTCTATGGGATGAAACGTAAAAGGAGAGTAGAGCAGGGCGACGTCGATGCCGCGTTCGTCGTTAGATTCTGTGATGATATGCTGATACCCGATGTGTCTCAGTGGGGTGTATCGAGTCAGGTATTTCATGACGGTGTCGTTCTCCACTTCGCATAGCCCGATGAGGTCTATGGGGCGTTGCTCATCGGCAGCGGCAATGACCTTGCTGACTCCTCTCAGCTTTTCAAAGAGTCTGTATCTGTTCCATCCTCGTTCGCCTCCAGCGCAGAATTCTTGGTCTTTTTTGCCCTCGTCATGAATGGTGTCGAATGCGTTTTCTATGTTATAAGACATGACAGTAAACGTGTCTTGTGCTTTTGCAAAACACGAGCATGCAATGATGAGGGCGAAGAGGATACGGCGGTGTTGATGCATATGCTCTTGGAAGAGGTGTCAATGTGCAGAAAGCCAGTTGTTGCCCCATCCGCAGTCGGCATACAGTGGGACGGACAGCTTGATGGCGTTTTCCATCTCGCTGATGACCATTTCCTGAAGCACGTCTTTCTCTTCTGGCACGACGGAGAAGTTCAGTTCGTCATGTACCTGAAGAATCATTTTTGACTTGAGTTTCAGTTCTTTAATCTTCCTATCGATATTTATCATTGCCACTTTGATGATGTCGGCTGCTGTGCCTTGTATGGGGGCATTGATGGCGTTTCTTTCTGCATAGCCGCGCACAACGGCATTGCGCGAGTTGATGTCGGGCAATTGGCAGCGACGGCCCAGCAATGTCTCTGTGTAACCTTGCTGGCGTGCTTTCTCGATGCTTTTGTCCATATATGCCTTGACACCAGGATAGGTGGCGAAATAGTCGTCGATAAGCTGTCTGGCTTCGTTGCGGCTTACTTCCATGCGTTCAGCCAAGCCAAATGCTGAGATGCCGTAGATGATGCCGAAATTGGCGGTTTTGGCCTTTCTTCGCATGTCGGGAGTGACATCCTGTATGTCTGCTTTGAAGATTTTTGCAGCAGTAGCTTGGTGGATGTCATGCCCGGAGTTAAAGTCTTCAACCATGTTCTTGTCTTGGCTGAGATGCGCCATCAGGCGAAGCTCTATCTGGCTGTAGTCAGCCGAGAAGAAGATTTCTCCGTCATCGGGAATGAAGGCTTTGCGTACTTCTTTCCCATTCTCATTGCGGATAGGGATGTTCTGCAGGTTGGGATTGCTTGACGATAATCTTCCTGTTGCTGTAACAGCTTGATTGTAAGAAGTGTGTATGTGCCCTGTCCGTTCGTTTACCAGTTGTGGAAGCGCATCGATGTAGGTGCTCAGTAGCTTCTTGTATCCTCGGTAGTCAAGAATCTTTTCCACTATGGGGTGCTTGCTTTTCAACGCAAGAAGTGTGGCTTCGTCCGTGACGTATTGACCTGTTTTTGTCTTCTTCGGCTTTGAATCTATCTTCAGTTTGTCGAAGAGAAGTTCTCCGATTTGCTTGGGCGAACTGATGTTCAATTCCAGTCCCGCCACGTCGCGTATCTCTAACTCGATGCGTTTCATTTCTTCAGTAAAGATGCGCGATGTCTCAGCGAGCGAATCCTTGTCTATCCGTACGCCGTTCATTTCCATTCGTGCGAGGACGGGGACAAGCGGCATCTCTATCTCGTCGAAGAGTCGGAAAAGTCCCTTATCTTTTAATTCTCTTTCTAAGATGTTCTTCAGCTTGAGTGTCACGTCAGCATCTTCCGCAGCATACTCATATACTTCTTGTGGAGCAAGTTCATGCATGGATCGCTGTTTCTTGCCAGAGCCAATCAAGGTGTCTATGTGTATGGTTTGGTATTTGAGGTACACCTCGGCAAGGTAATCCATGTTATGACGCAGTTCGGGTGCGATGATATAATGAGCAATCATGGTGTCGAACATTTTTCCTTTCAGTTCGATGCCATAGTTGGCGAGCACCATCATGTCGTACTTGATGTTTTGCCCAATCTTCACTATTTTCTCCGATTCGTAAACGTCCTTAAATGCGTTAACAATTTTTAAGGTTTTTTCAAAGTCTTCGCCCGACCATGCCTCGTGATAGGGGACGGGTACATAGAAAGCCTCTCCTTCTTTGACAGAAAAGCTCAATCCGACCAATTTTGCCGATATAGCATCGACAGAAGTGGTCTCTGTGTCTAGACTGACGAAATCGAAAGTCAATAATTTTGCAGCTAGCAGTTTTATTTCTTCTTCCGAATCAACGAGTTGGTAATTGTGAGGTGTTGTATTCAAGTCGCTGAGATTCGCGGAAAACAAATCGCCTTGCCCCTCGGACGCATTTTTCGGGGTGTTTTCTTCTTCAGAAATGGGCTCTTGAGGTGGTGCTCCGAACAGATCTCCGCTAAAGAGGTCTGTTTGAGTTTTTTTGTTTTTCCCGTTTGGCTTCTTTGAGTCAGATGGGGTAGTGGAGAGAGAGGAGGCGTTGGTGTTGAATAATTTTTTTGAGAGGGCACGAAATTCGAGCCGTTCGAAGATTTCCATCAGTGCAGGTTCGTCCATCGGCTCCCGCTTCAGCCTCTCAAGGTTGAGCGTGATGGGCACATCGGTTCTGATGGTGGCGAGGAATTTAGACATCTTGATGTCCTCGATATGCTCCTCCACCTTTTTCTTGATGGCTCCTTTCAGCTGATGAGTATTCTCAAGCAGTCTCTCTATGCTTCCAAACTCACTGATGAGTTTCACGGCAGTCTTTTCTCCAACGCCTGGGCATCCGGGGTAGTTGTCAGAGGTGTCGCCCATCAACCCGAGCAAGTCGATGACCTGTGCCACATTATTAATATTGTATTTCCCGATGACTTCCTTTTCGCCGATGATGTCAAATCCTCCATCAAATCGCGGTTTGTATATCTTCACGTTTTTCCCGACGAGTTGGCCGTAGTCCTTGTCGGGTGTCATCATGTAAGTATCAATTCCGTCGATGGATTCACTCTGTTTGGCCAGCGTGCCGATGACATCGTCCGCCTCATAGCCAGGAGCCTCAAGCACAGGAATGCGGTATGCTTTCAGTATGTCTTTGATGATAGGGACGGCAAAGCGGATGCCCTCCGGGGTCTCTTCTCGTTGTGCCTTATAGTCAGGAAATGCGTCGTGGCGGAAGGTAGGACCATGCGGGTCAAACGCCACTCCGATGTATTGGGGATTTTCTTTATGAAGAATCTCTTCAAGCGTGTTGACAAAGCCAAGCACGGCAGATGTGTTTTCGCCTCGGCTGTTGATGCGCGGGTTTTTGATGAAGCCATAGTACGCTCTGTAAATCAGTGCATAGGCATCAAGTAGAAAGAGTTTTTCCATGTCTTTATATTTTTTCGAGTGTAAACTTACGAAAAATATTCGGGAAAAAGGCAAGTTTCGTGCGGAGAGATGAAGAAAGAATTGAAAAAACAAGGATTTATTTTGTTCTGTTCTTTATTTGTATGGTTTTCTTATGTTTTTCAAGGAAATTTAATTCTTTTTGTTCTCATAAACTCATTTTTTTGCCGTAACTTTGCAATCGTTTTTAGTATGGATACTCTACAGCAAATAAGAAAGCCGATAAGCGCAGATATGGACGAATACAAGCAGGTGTTCGACTCATACCTTGTGCATTCTAATCCCATCTTGCAGAAGGTGCTGGAGGCCATTGGACGCAGGAAAGGAAAGATGATGCGCCCAATGCTCACTTTGCTTGTCGCTAAATTGCTGGGAGGCAAGACAAATGAAAACACTATTTATACCGCAGCCACATTCGAATTCTTTCATACGGCAAGCCTTGTGCATGACGATGTGGTGGATGAAAGCGAATCTCGCCGTGGGCAAGAGTCGGTGAACAATGCTTTTGGCAATCAGGTTGCCGTTCTTGCAGGCGATTTCATCCTTGCCAATGCCCTTCTGTGCGCGGCTAAGACCAAGAATGTGCGGCTGATAGAGATTGTTTCTATCGCAGCACAAGAACTGGCGGACGGAGAGCTTCTGCAACTCAACAACATCAGAAATCAGGCTGTGGATGAAAAGGTGTATTTCGACATCATCAAGAACAAGACAGCAGCCCTGTTCGCTGCTTGTGCCGAAGCTGGCGCCATGTCGGTTTCATCGGATGAAAAGGCAATACAGGTGATGAAAGATTTCGGCGAATATGTCGGCATGTGCTTCCAGATTCGAGATGACATCTTTGACTATGGAAATGATGCTCAAATAGGGAAGCCGACAGGCAATGACATGAAGGAGGGAAAGCTGACCCTTCCTGTCATTCATGCCCTTTCATCTGCCAACAATGCGGAGATGTTTGCCTTGGCAAGAAAGGTGAAGGCACGCAGTGTTTCGCAGGAAGAGATTGGAATTTTGGTCGATTTCACCAAGAAGAACGGAGGAATAAGCTATGCTGAAACAGTGATGGCCAGCTATGCTGATAAGGCTAAGGGCCTGCTTGCATCTTTCCCCGATTCAGATGTCAAGCAAGCCCTGTGTACCTATGTCGATTATGTAATCGACCGCGCTATTTAACCCCCTTGTATAATGCTTCTTTTATCGTGTCAGTACCTCCGAAGAGGTACTGCAATACCTCCTAGGCGGTACTCTAGTACCTCTTCGGAGGTACTGGACATGCAGAGGGTGGTGTTTTCAATACGTTTCTAGAAGAATTTGATGTCCTTTCCTTCAATGTCGGAAAGCAGCTTGTTGGCAAGCGAGCTGGTGCCGAGGCGCAGCCATTGGTTGGTGAGCCATTTCTCGCCTAAAACTTCCTTGACAATGGTGTAATAGGTGAGGGCATCTTCAACGGTCTTCATTCCACCAGCAGGCTTGAACCCGATTTGAATGCCTGTCTTGTCGTAGTATTCCTTAATTGCTTGGCACATGACAAACGCAGCCTCGGGGGTTGCGGCGGGCTCCAGCTTGCCTGTAGATGTTTTAATGTAATCAGCTCCTGCATACATGGCAAGCAGGCTGGCTTTCTTGATGTTGGACGCTGTCTTCAGGCAGCCTGTCTCAAGGATTGTCTTGAGTTTCTTTTCTCCGCAAACAGTCTTGATTTCAGCAATTTCATCACACATTCCTTCGTAGTCGCCTGTGAGGAACTTGCCTACGGGAATGACGATATCGATTTCTGTGGCGCCATCTTTAATGGCAAGCGCAGTTTCTGCAATCTTCACTTCGATGAAAGACTGGCTTGAAGGGAAACAGCCTGAAACACAAGCAATTTCTATCTCTTCGTTTTCAAGAGTCTCGGCGCAGATTCTTGCAAAGTTGGGGTAAACGCAAACGGTGGCTACATGTCCTAATTCAGGGTAAACATCGTCAAACTTATTCACTTTCTCCACGAATTTCAGCACGCTGTCTTCGCTGTCTGTTGTCTGCAAAGTGGTTAGCTCTACGCTGTTCAGCAGGAATTGCTTCACTTCTTTTGTATTGTTCTCTTGCAGATGCTCTTCCAGCAAGTATTCCACTTGCTTTTTCACCTTGCTGTCATCCAGATCTAAGTCGTATTGGCTTAGAATCTTGTTGTACTTGTTCTCTTCCATATTGTTCTTATTCTTTGTTTTTTGTATCCATGCAGATGGTAACAGGCCCGTCATTCAGCAGTTCCACTTTCATGTCAGCGCCGAATTCGCCGGTATGGATGGCCTTGCCTAAGTTTTCCGACAGAACGGCACAGAACCGTTCGTAGAGTGGAATAGTTACTTCGTGGCTGCCTGCTCGCAGGTAGGAAGGGCGGTTACCTTTCTTATAGCTGGCCCATAGGGTGAACTGGCTCACAACCAAGATGTCACCTCCTACATCCATGATGGATTTGTTCATGACACCATTCTCGTCGTCAAACACGCGAAGGCCGCATATCTTCTTGGCGAGCCATTGTATATCCTCTTCTGTATCAGCGTTTTCGCAGCCAAGCAGAACTAAATAGCCCTGGTCGATTGCCGATTTCACTTCTCCATCGATGGTGACAGAGGCATGGGCGACTCTTTGTATAACTGTTCTCATATTGTATGATAAATGTATGGGTATGTTATTCTTTGTTGAATGCGTCAACCAGCAGCTGGGCTTTCGATGCGCCAATGGTTTCTGCAAGTTGTTCATAACCAGCTTCTTTTATTCTTTTCAGGCTCTTAAACTTCTTGAGCAGTAGCGTTTTGGTTGCATTGCCGATTCCCTTGATGAGGTCAAGCTCTGATTCGGTGTTGTGCTTGGCTCTCTTCTGCTTGTGGAACGTGATGGCAAAGCGGTGCACTTCGTCTTGGATTTGCGTGAGGAGCTTGAACAGAGGGCTATCCATCTCGATGCCAACAACTTGTGCGGGGAAACCGAACAGCAGTTCGTTGGTGCGGTGATGTGCGTCTTTGGCCAAACCGGCAATAGGGATGTCCAAGTGCAGCTGGTCTTCTATGACTTTTCTAACCACTTCCATTTGCCCTTTGCCGCCATCCGTGATGATAAGGTCGGGTAGGGGAGTCTCTTCTTCAATGGCGCGACTGTATTTGCGATACACAACCTCGCTCATGGAAGCGTAGTCGTCAGGACCGATAACGGTCTTGATGTTGTACTTTCTGTAGTCGTTCTTCGACTTTCTCCCGCCGATGAACACCACACAGCCAGCCACAGCATCCTGTCCCATCGTGTTAGAGTTGTCGAAACACTCGATTCGCATGGGAATCTTGGGCAGTTTGAGTTTGCGTTGGAGCTCTTTCAGTATATTGATGTTTCGTTGGTCAGGGTTGAGTTTTTCTGCCTGTTTCAGTGCATCGATTCGGTATTGGCGCACGTTCGTCTCTGAGAGAAACAGCAATTTCTTCTTGTCGCCAGACTTGGGAACGATGAATTCAGCGTCTTTTAATGTGAAGTCAGGTTCGAAGGGAACAACAATCTCTTTGGATTCGGCGCCGTATTGCTCTCTCATGCTAACAATGGCGAGAGAAAGAATCTCTTCAGGCGTTTCGTCGAGTTTCTTCTTGTACTCGTTAGTGAAAACGCGTGTGATGCAGCCATTGACCACATGCATATAATTGACGTAGGCCTTGTTCTCGTCGTCTTCAATGCTGAACACGTCGATGTTTTGGTTGGTGCTGGTAATGACGCGGCTTTTGCTGTCGAAGTCCTTGGCAAGAAGATACTTCTTTTTGATGGATTCGGCCTTCAGAAACTCTTCCTTTTCTGCCCACGACTGCATTTCTTCAAGCAGTTTCTGGCACAGCTTTCTGGTGTTTCCGCTTAGAATATCTTTGATTTCGTCGATTTGCTGGAGGTATTCTTCGCGTGATTGAAGACCGACACAAGGGGCTTTGCATTTGCCAATGTCGTAGTAAAGGCATTTCTTCACCTTGCCTTGCTCCATCCTCTCGGGTGTGATGGAAGTGTGGCAGAGGCGTACCTGATAGAGTTTTCCTATCAGTTCCATCATGGCATTGAGCGTGCCTGTGTGGCTGAAGGGGCCGTAGTAGGTTCCTGTCTTCTTGTCGATGTTGCGTGTCTTGATAACTCGCGGGAGGTATTCGTTGGTGATGCAGACAGAAGGGTAGGTTTTCCCGTCCTTCAGCAGTATGTTGTAGAATGGCTGGTGTTCCTTGATGAGATTGTTCTCTTGGATGAGAGCGTCTTCATCGGTAGGCACAACGACATACTTGATGTCTTCTATCTTGCTGACGAGAATCTGTGTCTTGCGATTCTTGAAGGAATTGTTGAAGTAAGAACTGACGCGCCTTTTGAGGTTCTTTGCCTTGCCTACGTAGATAATCGTGCCATCTTTATCTAAGTATTGATAGCATCCTGGTTCTTCTGAGAGGCTGTTGACAATCACCTTGAGCCGCTGTAGTCTTTCTTCGTCCTTAGTCATTCTTGAAAACCTTTATTAGCGATGCAATTGTTTCACGTGGAACAATTGTGTGCTTTTTTCTTTGTTTTACACTGTTCTTTCGTTTGGGCGAGTGTTGTTTAGATGCGTGAAAGCATGGGGTTAAACCCGCAGCAGCGTTGTCACTTCTATGCCATCGCCGATTGTTTCTCTCCCTGTCAACCCTTCATCGCGAATCTCGATGACGAAGTTCATGTAGCACTGCTTGGGGTTAAACTTCTTCACGAGGTTCCAAGCTGCGATGGCTGTGCCGCCCGTTGCGAGCAGGTCATCGTGTATGAGCACCACGTCGTCCTCTGAAATGGCGTCCACGTGAATCTCTATGGAGTCAGTTCCGTATTCCTTTGAATATTCCTCTCTGATGGTCTTGTGGGGCAGTTTGCCGGGCTTCCTTGCCATCACGAACCCTGCACCCAGTCGTCTGGCGAGGATGCTGCCCATGATGTAGCCGCGAGTCTCAAGACCTACAATCTTTGTTATCCCTTTGTCTTTGTAAAGTTCAAACAATTCGTCTTCCATAATCTCGAGCGCCTTTGCGTCTTTGAACAGGGTGGTTACGTCACGGAAATTGATTCCCTTGATAGGGAAATCGGGGATGCTGCGGAGGTGCTCCAAGAGGTACTGGTTGTTCATGATTTTTAAGATTTACGTAAAATATTATGTGTCTTCCTGGTGAATTGTTCCACGTGAAACAATTTCGGCTTAACGTCCCATAAGCACGAGCATGATGTTGATGTCCGATGGCGAGACCCCAGGTATGCGTGAGGCTTGTGCCAGTGTCTGTGGCTGTATGGCTTGCAGCTTCTGCCTTGCCTCGATGGAAATCTGCGTCATGTTGAGGTAGTCAAACTTTCCTTGAATCTTGATGTTCTCCAAGCGTATCATCTTGTCTGCCATTTGCTGCTCGCGGTAGATGTATCCTTTGTATTTGATGAGAATCTCTGCTGCTTCAATGATTTCCTCACGACGCTTGTCGTTGCCAATGATGCGGTCGAGTTCTTTGGCAAAGGGCTCTATGTGTGGGGCGATGTTGCTGATGTTGATTTGAGGGCGTCCCAACAGTTCTTCCAACTTGCATCCGTGGCGGAGTGGGGTGGTGCCTAAGGTTTCCAGTGCCGGGTTGATGAGAGAGGGCTTCAGCGAGAAGCTTGCCACGAAGTTCGCGATTGCCTCTATCTTCTCTTTCTTGGTTTTCATCAGCTGGTAGCGCTCTTCCTTGGCAAGTCCTAACTGGTAGCTGCGTTCTGTGAGTCGCATGTCTGCATCGTCTTGGCGCAGCAAGATGCGATATTCGGCGCGTGAGGTGAACATGCGGTAGGGCTCATCCACGCCCTTGGTCACGAGGTCGTCGATGAGGACACCAATGTATGCTTCGTTTCTTTTCAGGGTGAAAGGCTCGCCGTTGTTGAGGGTGCTGTTGCAGTTGATGGCTGCATTGATGCCGGCAATTACGCCTTGTCCGGCGGCTTCCTCATATCCTGTAGTGCCATTTACTTGTCCTGCAAAGAAGAGGTCCTTCACAACCTTCGACTCCAGCGAATGGGTCAGTTGCGTGGGGTCAAAGAAGTCGTACTCTATGGCATAGCCCGGGCGATAGATCTGCAAGTTGCGGAAGGCTGGGATTTGACGGAGTGCTGTCAGCTGTGTCTCGAGCGGGAGCGAGGAGGAAAAGCCGTTAAGGTACATCTCGTTGGTTGATTCTCCTTCTGGTTCAAGAAACAGCATGTGCTCGTCCTTGTCGGGGAAGGTGTGCAGCTTCGTCTCAATGCTTGGGCAGTATCGTGGCCCGATGCTCTGAATCTGCCCGTTGTAAAGAGGGGAGTCGGCAAGTCCTGCACGCAGCGTGTCATGAACAGCCGTGTTGGTGTAGCATATCCAGCAGGGCAGTTCGTTATGCTTTGACACAGCGCAATCTTCTGTCGGCAGATAAGAGAATTGGTGGAAGTCGTGGTCGCCGTCTTGCTTCTCCATCAATGAGAAATCAACGCTGCGCTTGTCTATGCGCACGGGGGTGCCTGTCTTCATTCTGTCGGCACGAATGCCATGCTTGGTGATGGATTCTGTCAGTTCCAGCGATGCTGCTTCAGCACATCTTCCTCCTGGTATCTTTACTCTTCCGATGTGCATCAATCCATTCAGAAATGTTCCTGCTGTGATGATGACGCACTTGGCGCGAAACTCTGCGCCGTAATACGTCTTTACGCCTTTAACTTCCTGACCTTCAACTATTAACTCTCTTGCTTGGTCTTGCCATATCTGCAGGTTGGGCGTGTTCTCCAGTATCTCGCGCCATGTTTGGATAAACTTCGCACGGTCGCATTGAGCGCGGGGACTCCACACTGCAGGCCCTTTTGAGAGGTTTAACATTCTGAATTGCAGACTACAACGGTCTGTAACAATGCCTGTGTATCCTCCTAATGCGTCCACTTCTCTCACAATTTGTCCCTTAGCAATACCGCCAATGGCAGGATTGCACGACATCTGCGCAATCTTGTTCATGTCCATTGTGATGAGACACGTCTTGGCACCTAAATTTGCAGCGGCAGCAGCAGCTTCACATCCAGCGTGACCTGCTCCTACCACAACCACATCGTAGTTAAAAATCATTGTAGTTAAATTTTTTGCAAAGATAAGGTAAATGAACAAAAAAACATATTGCAATAGGCACAAAAGGAAGAAAAAGTTTGAAAAGATAATAAATATCTGTATTTTTGCAAAGTTAATCGAAAGCACACTCTATACGGATTAGCATAAGAAAAAAAATAAAAAACAGAAAAAAATTACTAACTTTCAACATTTTAATTACTATTTTACTATGAACAAATTAGCTTTATTAGTAACCTCTTTGTTTGTAAGTATTTCTATTTCGGCTCAATGGGTAAAACCTGCGGCTCCAGCCAGTATCCCACTTGCTGTAGGTGAAGAATGTTATCTTTACAACAAAGATGCAGATGGCTTCCTTTTGGGAGCAAATGATTATGGTACACGTGCAAGTATCAGTTCTACGTCGGGCCATAAAGTTTACATTGAGAATGGTTCTGCTGATGGTTCTTATTACATTACCAATTTTGTGCTTCAGGGAGGAATGAAAGACCAAATTGGCTATATGTTTATGGATAATTGGGACGCAATATATGTGGATAATACAAAAGATGGGAAAAAGAATAATCAGTATTCTTTTGAAGTTCAGAGTGACGGAACCTATAAAATAGGATTGTCAGAGCAGAATGCAGATTATAATCCCAATAATTATGCAGATGCATATTTAGGAATCATCCCAGCGAAAGAGGACACTCGAATATATGTTTGCGATCCAGAGAATTCTGCTGGTTATGTGATGGACGATTGCAAGGTTATCTGGTATTTTGTCACTCCTGCTGCTTATGCCGCTTATACGGAAGCAATGAAACAGTATATTGCGGCAACAGCATTAGGCTTGTCTATTGAGGAGGCAGAATCTTTGACAGGTGTTGATTCTGAAGCGTTGACTATGGCCAAGACTGTTTATGGTAATACGGCAAGTACGGTAGAAATGCTTGAGAAGCAGAAAAAATCTTTGGATTTCGCTATCAAGTCAGCGAAATATAATATAGCATCTGTAGAGAATCCAGTTGAAGTCCTTTCTTTACTTGGCATTGCGACTGATTTCACTGATGGAACTTGCCCTGGATGGAATTCAACAACAGGTGCCAGCAACAAGCAGGCATCCAATGGAAATAATGCAAAAGATTATTCCGTGACAGGTAACCATTATGAGAACTGGAACATTGACAGCTTCTCTCCTGGTAAGATTACTGCAACTGCTACAGAAATTCCCGTAGGTGTTTATCGTTTGAATGCTCTTGCTTTTGCTAATGTTACAGGAGATACCTATTTATACGTAGGTGAAAATCTGAAGAAAGTGCTTGCTACGCAGATTGATATCGATCAGCCTATGGAGCTTTATGCCGTTGCGATTGACGGAACTTTGGAGATTGGTCTTGATGTGCAGGCAAAGAGTCCTAATTGGGTAGGTCTTGACAATGTTGCGTTGTATTATCTGGGCAATACAGAAAAGGCATATTCTCTGCTTGTAGAAGAAACTTTAGGTGCAGAGCCAGATTATGAGGCTCTTTTGTCAGAAGGAGAAAAATACTGCCAGAATTCAGTTTATGAAACTTATCAATCTGCGAAAGAATCGTTGAAGTCTGCTGCAACAGCAGAAAAAGTGGCAGAAGCACTTTCAGCTTTCAGCGTTGCGTCTAAAGCTATGGCTGAGAGTGTTGCAGCTTATGACGTCTTTTTCGCGAAATTCAACGAAGCAAATGAGTGGCTGGGCACAACAACCAGCGAGAGTGACGAAGTCAATATCCTTAGTGACTATCTGAACGACGAAGACCGTTCAGAAGGCCTCTATAATGGAAATGGTGGTGCTCTCTATATTCTCAACAACGGTTTGCTTGACAAAACGCAGATTCTTGCTGAAGCAGATTACCTTGGCAAGGTTCTTCTCGATGCCAAGGCTAATGCCAAGGTGGATGGCGATGACTGTACTGATTTGCTGAAAAATCCAATGTTTGCAGAAACTGGTGGCTGGTCTGGTGTTACGAATACCAGTGTCACTTGGCCTGAAGGCAATACCGAACTTTATCCAGTCATGCAAGCTAATAATGTTGCGTGCAACATCTATCAGGAACTGACAGGCATGCAGAATGGACTTTACGAACTGACTTTGCAAGCAGCATTCCGTCCAGGCGGTGACTATTCTGCCGAGAATGAGGCTATTGCATCGGCTTATGCTTATCTCAATACTTTTGAAACAAAAATTCCATCGGGCCATATTGAAGAGGTTGTCACGCTCAATGAGCCAGCTGACGCTTCTGTGGCATTTAGCGAAGGACGATTCCCCGTGACAGTGTATGGTCTTGTGACAGATGGAACACTGAAAGTTGGCGTAACCAATAAGGTGCGTACAGTCGAAAATTGCCGTCTTTGGGCTGGTGGCGTAAAATTGACATTCCGTGCCAAGAATGCAGAAGTGCTTGCCGATGTTATTGCACAGACCACCCCTGTAGCTCAGGCATTGTTGAACAATTATGCTGGAAAGCCTGAACTGGATGCGCTTTCTGCGAAGATGGGTGAAGCCGAAACAGCCGTTGATGCCTACAAATCGCTTGTTGCATTAAAAGGCGCAATGGAAGCAGTCGAAGCAGGAACAGTTCTTTATGCAGATTTCAGTGTGGCATTGAAAAACCTTGCTGAAGCTATCGACGGAGCGACAACGGCAGATGCCATGACCATCAACAGCGCAAAATCAGCTCTTCAGAAAGCACAGGCTGCCTACGATGGGCAAACTTATAATAACGAAGAGGTTGAACAAGCCATCTCAGACCTTAACGCAGCATCTGTAGCAGTCAAGATGGGTGGCGAGAGTGCTACAGAAGAGAATCCTGCTGATTACACGTCTGCCATTGTCAACAACAACTTCGATCCTGCCCGTGGCGACAAGTCAACGTCAACCATCGAGGGCTGGACAACAACCACACTCAATGGCTACAAAGAAAATACAGCATCCTACAACAAGAACACCTTCTCTCTGAGCCAGAAATTGACAGGTCTGCCAGAAGGTACTTACAAGGTAACAGTACACTCTTATTACCGTGCAGGTAGCTTTGAAGAAGAAGCAGCAAACATCAACAATGGCGTTGACACTCATCTTGCCAGATTCTATGCAGAAACCTCTGCCAAGACTTATGAAAAGGGTCTGATGAATCTCTCAGAAGGCGGCGTGTCATCTGTAGATGAAGCTCCAGCAGGCGTCAACACAACCACCATCAACGGAGTTGTCGTTCCTAACGGAACCAGCGCTTCCGTTGCCTTCTACAATGCAGGCTACTACCTGAACGAACTTGAGTTCTATGTAGGCGAAGACGGCATTGCAACCATCGGATTGCGTCTTGACAAGACCATCGGTTCTAATGACTATGTCGTGGTGGGCGAATGGAAACTTTGGTATATGGGCGACCCAGACGCAGACAAGACCGAGAAGGATGTCAGCAGCCTGATCATCAACAACAACTTCGACCCTGCTCGTGGCGACAAGTCCACGTCAACCATCGAGGGCTGGACAACAACCACACTCAATGGCTACAAGGAAAACACAGCATCCTACAACAAGAACACCTTCTCTCTGAGCCAGAAATTGACAGGTCTGCCAGAAGGTACTTACAAGGTAACAGTACACTCTTATTACCGTGCAGGTAGCTTTGAAGAAGAAGCAGCAAACATCAACAATGGCGTTGACACTCATCTTGCCAGATTCTATGCAGAAACCTCTGCCAAGACTTATGAAAAGGGTCTGATGAATCTCTCAGAAGGCGGCGTGTCATCTGTAGATGAAGCTCCAGCAGGCGTCAACACAACCACCATCAACGGAGTTGTCGTTCCTAACGGAACCAGCGCTTCCGTTGCCTTCTACAATGCAGGCTACTACCTGAACGAACTTGAGTTCTATGTAGGCGAAGACGGCATTGCAACCATCGGCTTGCGTCTCGACAAGACCATCGGTTCTAATGACTATGTAGTGGTGGGCGAATGGAAACTTTATTATTACGGAAGCGGCAATTCGCTGGAAGAAGGCGATACCACAGGAATCAGCCAGACAGAAAAGACAGAAGCAACCCCAGTAGCTTACTATTCTCTTTCTGGCACACAGCTTCCTGCACTCCAGAAGGGCTTAAATCTTGTCAAGATGTCTGATGGAACAACCGTGAAAATATTTGTCAAGTAAGGAAAATACCCGACATCAATCAATAAGAAGAGGTGCATGGCTGATGCTGTGCGCCTCTTCTTCGTTTTTCAAAAATGAAAGCGAATCTTTATTTCTGTTTAAGAGAATATTTCCATTCTTGATTCGCAGTTTCCTTACGAGCTCACCGTGTACATAATACTTTAAATACAGTGCGTTAAAAAAATCAAAAGCGGTGTTTAAGATATGACGCAGGCGGTGTGCATGTATAGGGATGGAGAGAAGCATATTTTTAATGACGCTTTTTTGTATATTTTGCTCTTTCATTTCCCTGTCAATTTGGGTAGCAGAATAACCTCAAAAGGGGTGAGAGTCTCACCTATGGTACACGTGAGACTCTCACCCCTTTTGAGGTACAGCATGAGGTGTTCAAGCGCTGTTTTTTGATGAGATGGTACGGAAGGGTAAATGTTAAACTCTACGCTAAAGTTGGACGATATTTGCGAGGTTAACAGCTTTTTAGCAGTTTTTCATCTAAAGTAACGTATTTTTTTTGTTGGAGAAACAAAAATGTCCCCCAAGAGCGTTGTATTGAAAAAAATGCGTACATTTGTAGCGTCTGGGGGGAGAAATCCTCGGGCGCAAGATGCGTTTCTTGCTTTATTCTATATAGCTAAATCGCCAAAATTACTGTAGAGGGATAGGGGCAATGCAACGCTCATTCTGTGTATATATCTGTAAGTTGTATAGCCCTGCGCTGTACGCTGTTGAATGTATATACCACAGCGTGGGGTGTTTGTTTCTCTGTTCATTTCTACAATGGTGTTTGGCGATACCAGCTATATGATGAGCAAGACAGGTCTCACGCTTTTCTTGTATCGTGAAAATAGAAAAATGTGCTGATTTGGAGACTTGGGAGGCGGTAAAATTATATATATGAAAACTGTTTTTAAGAAAGAGGCATGGGATGTGATGACCTATCAGAGTGCCAATTTATAAACAATCTCAGCAACGCTTCGCTGATGACTTTGCTGTTGGAACATTGGAGAAAATATTTCAAGTAAATAATAAACAAAAAAATTATGAAACAATTCAAGAAATTAGCAATGGCCATAGCGGGGCTATGGTGTTGCATGGCGGCGAATGCCCATGACTTTGAGGTAGATGGGATTTATTACAACATTCTTACAACGGCAAAGGTCGAAATAACATTTAAAGGTTCTTCTTATTACGAATATGATAACGAATATACAGGAAAGGCGGAAATTCCTGAAAGTGTTACTTATAATGGCAAAACTTATTCAGTTGAAGGTATTGTAGAGGATGCATTCGCTGGCTGTACAGGACTAACCAGCATCACTATTCCAAATTCAGTGACAAGCATTGGGAATTATGCATTCAAGGGCTGTGAAGGTTTAACCTGCATCACTATTCCCAACTCAGTGACAAGCATTGGAATCCAAGCATTCATTGAATGTACAGGACTAACCAGCATCACTATTCCCAATTCAGTGACAAGCATTGGAGGCCAAGCATTCTATGGCTGTACAGGTCTTACCAGCATCACTATTCCAAATTCAGTGACAAGCATTGAAAAAGGCGCATTCTATGGCTGTACAGGACTAACCAGCATAACTATCCCCAATTCAGTGACAAGCATTGGAGAGTCTGCATTCGCTTATTGTACAGGACTTACCAACATTACCATTCCAGAAGGTGTGACAAGCATTGGAATCCAAGCATTCTTCAAATGTACAGGACTAACCAGCATAACTATCCCCAACTCAGTGGCAAGTATTGGAGACCATGCATTCTATGGCTGTACAGGACTAACCAGCATAACTATCCCCAATTCAGTGACAAGCATTGGAGAGTCTGCATTCGCTTATTGTACAGGACTTACCAACATTACCATTCCAGAAGGTGTGACAAGCATT
>JAUMXY010000011.1 GCA_030528885.1 Bacteroidales bacterium
CGACTCATAAATCTACCCTTAATCGTGTATTGGATGATAGTTGCGGATTTTAGGCGTTATGCTTATCTTGTACTTGAAAACGTAGGAAATTTTCAATTAGATGCAAGGATAGCATAGTGGTTCTCACGCGTATAGCGTGGGCTACTATTGTTACATCTGCATCTATGGTTTCCTACGACCTTCAAGTAAGAGTGTGGCTTTGTAGTTCACGCTTTTTCGTAGGTTGGACTAAAATGTTTATTAAATATAATACAAAAAATTATGAAGAAGCTGATTGTATCATTCGCATTTGTTTTAATTGCTTTGACATCGTATGCTCAAAGTAGTTCCGAACACCTTACCTTTAAGGGAATTCCCATTGAGGGAAGTATGACGGAATTTTGTCAGAAGTTAAAAGCTAAAGGATTCAAATCTATTGGCAGTGAAAACAATCTTGCATTGTTTATGGGAGACTTTACAGGTCGCAATGCAACTATAGGTGTAACAGCTACAGATGATGGGAAAAGTGTATTTGCCGTAGTTGTGTTGTTTGACCCAAGTGGTGAATGGAATACGCTTGTTAATACTTATAACTATTATAAAGATTTATACACCCGAAAATATGGCAATCCGACTATTTCAAAAGAGAAGAACCCTGCCCATTCGGATTCCAATATGGCTTTAATGGCAGAAGTTCATCAAGGAACTGTTGTTTGGGGTAGTGCTTGGGAGGTAACAGGAGGAGACATTGAATTATCGATAGAAAAGAATTCTGGTATTTATGAGGGTATGGTAATGATTCGTTATCGTGATTCTCAAAATGTAGAAACCAAAATTCAAAAAGATTTAGAGGATATTTAGTATCCAATGTATGTGACTTGTTCAAAATGTGTCTGGTACATGACTAAGAAATACAATCCGTTAATTGTCAAATAATAACATAACAGAATTATGAAAAAGCTTTTCGTATTATTCGCTTTAATGGTTATAGCTTCTACATCATATGCTCAAGTCTATAAAATGTATAAGACTCGGAACTATCATAATCAACTTCGTTTAAATACAATGACAGGCGAAGTACAACAAATTCAAGATGATGGTCAGTCTTGGGAAATTTGTAGTGCGAGAGAAATTTTAGGAGATAAAGAAGGACGATTTCGCCTTTATGAAACACAGAATATGTGGACATTCATAATGCTTGATACATATACAGGTAAGAATTGGCAAGTCCAGTTTAGTGTCAAGGGTGAGGATTACATGTTTGCTGCACCAATCAACATATTTTCTCTTGCATATCCAGAGAAGTCATCAAATTGGACTAATAGATTTCAGATGTTTGCCACTGAAAACATGTGGACATTTATATTGTTGGACTCATATAATGGACGACTATGGCAAGTTCAATATAGTACACAAGATTTAGACAACCTATTTTGTATTCCTATAAATAAATACGAATTAGTAGAAAATAACGAAAGGTGTATATTCTCTATTCAGCCATTGACAAGTATGTATCAATACTATCTTATAAACGATAATACAGGTGATATGTGGAAATTTCAGTGGAGTACTAAGGGGGATGATTATAGATGGATTGAAAAATTCAGATAAATATTACTTCCAATATGCAGCCATTGTTTATTTTGGTAATTTGTATAATTGCTATTTCGGTTATTGTAATAGCAATGATTTCCATAATTATTAACCCTGGCGTACAAGGCTGAATTTATGCCAGATTGTAACTTTTAGCAGGTGTGCTTGTGTGGCACACCTGTTCTTTTTGGCAACAATAGGTTGATATGCCAATGCCTAATCAGGAGGGCAACAATAAAAGGCGGATACGAAATTTCGTGTCCGCCTTTTGCCTTATGTAATCGTGTGTGGGTTTTATTTTACTTCGTTCCATGCTGGTGGCTCTACGCCCAGCAGGTTTTTGACGAAGAAGTCGTAGCGCTTGTGCTCTCCATAGGATTCGCCCATGGTGTGGCGTGCGCCTGGGAGGAGGATGAACTCGAAGTCTTTGTTGGCCTTGATGAGGGCGTTAACAACTTGGTAGGATGAAGAGGGGTCGACGTTGTCGTCCATCTCGCCTACGACGAGCATGAGCTTGCCTTTCAGGTTCTTGGCATTTTCTACGTTGGAGCAGTCGATGTAGGACTGGTCGATGGGGTAGCCCATCCACTGCTCGTTCCACCAGATTTTGTCCATGCGGTTGTCGTGGCATCCGCAAGCAGCATAGGCTGCCTTGTAGAAGTCGCCGTGGAAGAGGAGGGCGCCAAGGGCTTCCTGTCCACCGGCTGAACAGCCGTAGATGCCTACGCGGTCGAGGTCCATGTATGGATATTTCTCTGCTGCAGCTTTCATCCATGCGATGCGGTCGGGGAAGCCTGCGTCTTTGAGGTTCTTGTAGCAGACTTGCTCGAAGTCGAGGTTGCGGAATGAGGTGGTCATGCCGTCGAGCTGCACGACGATGAAGCCGAGCTCGGCAAGGTCAGCGAGGTTGTAGAGCCATGGGGTGAATGTCTTGGGCACGTACTGGTCGCCGGGACCTGAGTAGATGTATTCGATGACTGGATACTTCTTGTTGGGGTCGAAGTTGCTTGGACGCTGGATGATGCCCCACATGTCGGTCTTGCCGTCGCGTCCGGGAGCTACGAATACTTCGGGTGCTTTCCAGCCTGTGCTTTCGAGCTTGCTGATGTTGGCAGTCTCGAGGGTGGAGATGAGCTTGCCGTCTTTGAGCGAGCGAAGCACGGTGACTGGTGCTTGGTCAACTGTTGAATAAGTGTCAACCAGCACGTTCTTCTCGATGTTGATGGTGGCGCTGTGGTTAGCACGTTCTGGAGTGAGCTCGACAAGGTTCTTGCCGTTCATGTCGATGCGGTAGTAGTGGATGTTGTAGGGGTCTTCTTCTGCTATCTTGCCATCGAAGCTGGATGCTGCCACACCCATGTTCTTGCAGTTCATGCCATTGGCTGAGAAGATGATGTAGCCTTTTCCTTTTTCGTCAATTTCGGCATGCTGTACGTTGCGCACCCAGTATTCGCCTTTGGTGATTTGTGTGAGCTTGTCTTTCTTTCTGTCGTAGAGATAAAGATGTGCGTGTCCGTCGCGGTCGCTCTTCCAGAGGATATGGTTCTCGCTGAGGTTGCGGCGGAGGTTGCGTGAGTAGGCTACGTATTTGTCGTTCTTCTCTTCGATGAGGGTCTTGACGTTGCCCTCGAGGTCCATTTCAAGGATGCGGAAGGTTTTGTGTCCGCGTTCGTTGAACTCGAAGGTGAGGGTCTTGTTGTTTTTGTCCCATCGGGGTGATGTGACGTCGTATTGGCTCTTGAAGAGGTCTGTTGACTTGGGGTAGATGGTGCGCTTGTTCTCTACATCGACAACTACAGGTATGCGGTAGTTGAGGGAGTCGCCCGGCTTTGCATACTCTTGCTGTGAGTAGATGGGCTGCACCTGGTTGGATGGAGAGGAGAGGGTGTAGGTGACGAAGCGTTTGGGTGCTGGCTTGATGAGCACTGTTGCGTAGTACTTTCCGTCTGGTGACCATGTGCCCCATGAGGAGTAGTAGCAGGTGTCTACGCCGTCGGCTGTCAGCTGCACGCTGTTTGCGTCGTCTCTGCCGCTGACGAGGTGCAGGTTGTTTGCTTTATGTATGATGAATGTGTTTTTGTTGACGGGGTTCTCGGCTCTTCCGTCTTTCTCGTCGCGTACAACCATCCAGTGCACTCCGCTGCCTCCTCCTCTGTATTCGGGACGGCGGCGTGTCTCAGGGTTGCTGATTTGCTTCTTGTCGCCTGTTGCGATGTCTACTTCGTACCAAACGGTGCTGTCGCCGTTGAAGGTGGAGTATGTGAAGCTGTTGCCTGAGGCGTTGCGTGGAAAGCGTACGTTGACGCTTCCGTTGGTCATTTTGTTGGAATACTTGCCTCGGATGGCAAAGGCGTTCTTGTAGTCTTGCGCTGTGCCTTGCGCTGCGGCATGCAGGGTGACTGATGCCAGCATCATGAATGTGATAAGTTTTTTCATTTTGTGTGTCTGGTTATATAGCTTGATTAGTAAAAATTAAAGTCTGTGCAGAAATAGTAGTACCACCAGTAGGTGTCTCCGTAGAGGCCTTTCAGCCGTCTGCCCATTTCTTCGTTGTCTATGCCTGATTGCAGCAGCTGATTGTAGTCGCGGACGAATTGGTTGTATTTGGTGGAAACTGGAGTGTCGAACTTGAACCTGTCGAGGGTGATGGGGGAGCTTTCGGCTGTTCCGAGCAGGATGGCTGCTTCTTGGTATAGAGCAGGGATGGGTTGGCCGGGGTGATTGTTGACATAGTCGTGGAAGTGCACACAAAAGGCGTAAGCGTCCTGATACCACAGGGATGTGCACATGATGACGTCTTCTAGCAGGGGGGATTGGGCTTGGGTCAGGTCGGAAAAGTGTTCAAGGATGAACTTTTCGCATAGTCCTTCATCGTGGTCGAGCCGGTCGATGTCTTCGTTGAAAAGAGGTGACAAGGTCTGGAATTCTTTGCTTTGTATGAGCAGGGTGCTGCTCGCAACCCATGCTTCACGCGCCTTTGCCCATTCTCGATGGAAGAGGCTGTTCTTGAGCATGGCCAGGTATTTGATGGCGACATCGAATTCTTTGTTCAGAATGGCACAGCGTGCCAGCATCTTCAGGCTCTTGAAGCTTTGTCCGTACTGAACGGAATTTTCCATAGCCCATCTGTAGGCATAGTTGATTTGCCCAAAGTGATAATAGATGAGGGAACCGCCTAGGAGGGAGGTACGGATGGTTAATGAATCGCTTACGTTGGGGTTTACGCCATGGTTCTTTGTCTTGAACATGTCGTGGATGCGCCCCGTGTGCATGAGGGCAATGTTTTTGTAAACGACCATCAGCCGAGTGGGCTCGTCTTGGCATGCTTGCATCTCGCTGATGACGTCTTCGAATTGGAATTCGTCGAGTGCACGATACATGCGCATCTCGTGGTGGAAGTTCTTGTCTGTCAGGGTGGTGAGGAAAGAACTTTTATGATTGTCCAGCTTCCATGTGCCTACAGTGAAGCTGATGGCTGTGAAGGTTGCGCATAAAGCTATGGGGATTGCTATGTTTGTTGGTCTGCCAGGTTTGAGTATGTGCAGTGCGTGGAGCAGCTGCTTGCTGATGCAGGAGGCCAGGACTATGAACAGGGTGAGCAGGGTGGGCTGAAAGGCAAAGCCCGGACTTTTAGCATAGTAAATCCAATACCCGTAATCAAGCAGGTTGAATAGTAAAAGCAGGGCTGGCGCTAAAGCTATCGGGCTCCATTTGCCCTTGAGCTGGAAGAGATGGGCTGTCAGCAGGGTGGTGACAATCCAGCATGCGATGATGATGGTGCTGCCTAGCCATGGGTGGTAAAAGAATTGTGTCAGATAGCATGCTGCCCATGTGCCAAAACCGCCGTAGTGGCTGATGATGTCTTTCATAAATGTATGGCCATTTATAAAGACATTGTTATCTTGTATGGTGTACAGATAATCTCCATTCATTGTAGGCAGCAAAAGATATGCGAGCGCAATGAATGCTAGCAGGCTGACGTATAGCGGTTTGGCTTTGGCTTTCATTTATTGGGCGAATTTAGCTTTTACCGCATCTTCCTTTGCCTTCTGCGTGAACTGCTTTGGTGTTATCTGAACGGGTTCAATCATGAATTCAGGACGGTTGAACGAACGCAGGAAGAACGTGTAGAAGTTAGGGTCTTTCTGTGGAACTTCAAATGCCTTGTGGGTTTTTCCGTTCTTGTCAAAGTAGGCTATGTATGGGCGGGTGTAATTGCCGTCGTCACGTCGCGAAGCTACCATGATCCATCTTCCGTTGCTTGACCATGTTGGATAGCTTTCTGAGCGTGCGCTGTTTACGTTGTTGAGTTTCTGAACTTGCTTGGTCTTCAGGTCCATCATGTAGATGTCGGCGTCGTTGTGCCATACGTGGAAACATCCGTATTCTGCTTGGGCGAACAGCAAATAACGTCCGTCAGGACTTACGCGTGGCAATGTGACACTCTGTCCGAGTGAATCAGCTGCATTATAAATCATTTCAACATTGCTGAACTGACGTGTCTCGGGATTGAAGTCAACAGAATACAAGTCGTACTTTACTTCTTTGTAGCGTTGAATCATTTCTGTTTCTTTCGCAATGGTGTCAATATGGTATTCGAACTCGGCAGAACAGAAATAGAGTTTCTTGCCATCGGGGCTCCATGTGGGGAAGACTTCCAACTCGTTTTCCAGCTCGGAGATGATGCTGACTTCGTTGTTGTCAACATCGTAAAGAATGAGGTCGCTTTCTGTGTCCTGCACCTCAATTTTGTTCAGGTCTTTGGTGTGGAAGGACTGTCCGGTCTTGTTAGTGGAGAAGGCGATGAGGTTGTGGGTTGGATGCCATGCGGGATAGACTCCGGCACTGATGGTCTCATCTATCTTCAGGTCTATCTTCTTGAGTTCTCCATTGTTGACAATCATTGTGCCTCCATATCCTTGTCGCATGTGGAAGAGCATGTTGTCTGTCTTGTAGTTCTTGTATGAGTGGCAATTGATGCATTGTCCGACAGATTCTGTGCTGACAGCCATGTTGTTGTAAATCTCTTTCTCTTCGAAGTTTGTGAGGTTGCGCTGGTTGATGCTCAGCTTCTCGTAGGCAACATAGGATGGCTGGATGACGCGATAGGAGATATATTCATCTATGGAGTCTTCTGCTACGTAGATATTGAAGGGCTTGAAGGCTTTCCAAGTGTTGTCAATCTTTGCGTAAACTTCTACTTTGATGCTGCCTCCTGTTGCTGCCTCTCGGATGAGACTCCATTCTTCGTCGTCTATCTGTACTTTCACACCATCGCCATAGGTGAGTTCTCCGCCGGGGTAGGACAGTTTGGCAACTGCTTCTGTCGCTCCTTCTTGAACTGCGAAATTAAGAGGGCAGATGTTGGCTGGAACAGTCACTTCTGTGTAGTCAGGAGTGATTCTTGGCAACCTGGATTCTTGTTCTGCGTTGGCTGGAACGGAAGGATGGTTGCATGATGCGATGATTGCTGCAGTGATGAGTGCGGATAATATGTTTTTGATTTTCATGTCGAAGGGTTTATTGGGTTAAATTAATAGGAGTGGATGTCGCGGCAGAAGAAGTAGAACCAATAGAAGGTGTCACCATAGGAGCTTTTCATGGCTTCGCCTACATCTTTGGTATTCATGCCTGTCGCTAACAATGATTGGGATAACTGCTGGAATCCATTATAGCGTTCTGCCACGATTTTGTCGAACGGCATTTGCTTGATGTTTACGTTGTTGGGCTCGAGGTGTCCATATAGATAAGCTGCTTCCTGATAGTGTATAGGCATGCTCTGATTTTGATGCAGTTGTGCATACAAGAAGAAGCGTGGCCAGAACAATTGGATGTTCTTTTGCACGAGGGCATAATTGAGAGTCAGCTCTTGCAGCAGCTTGCAGTCTTTGTTCATGGTGTTGCTGAAGTAGTTCAGCAGATACATCTCGCACAAGCCGTTGTCGCCATCTAACACACTTCCCATACTGCTCCACAGTTCGTTGACTGTGTCGAATTCCTTGTATTCGGAGATGAGCTGTGGGTTTTCGGTGAGCGGTATCAGGCGTTCGGCCCAATCTTTATGATAGATGCTTGTCGTCAGGATATCAAGGTATTTGCGAGCGGCGTCCATTTCCTTGTTGATGATGGCGCAACGGGCAAGCATTTTGATGTTGTCGAAATTGTATCCGAATTCTACGCTGTTCTCGATACACCATCTTGAGGCGAAGTTGGTCTTGCCATGATAATAGTAAATGAGAGGTGCGGCTGTTTGTACCATGTGTACTTGCAGTGTGTCGAACCCATTGGTTGGAGGTTCTCCCATGTTGTTGTACTTGAACATCTTTGTGCCCATCTCTCCTTTGTTGAGCAAGGCTACGTTTTTCAAAAGAACCATCTGGCGTGAAGCATCGCCTGGAAGTCCGGACATCTCGTCTAGGACTTTGTCCCAGTTCTGTTCTTCTGCAGCGCGATTCATTCGCATTTCTGCATGATAATTGTAGTTGTTGAAGTTGCTGGCGTCAATCCAGATGTATGCGGAAACCATTGTGACGATGGTCACGAGATACACCATCCATGCTTGTTTGCCTGTGTACTCCTTGCGTTTGGGCAGAAATGAGAAGAGGAGAGGTGTGATAGCCAAAAGCATGAATGGGATTTCTGGTATGTAGCTGATGAGCTTATCATTGATAAAGTAGGGGAATCCGCAAGTCCATAAGTCAATGAATCGCAATTCTGGATAGAAAAAGTAGCACAGCACTGGCACTGCTATTACGAAGACGAGGGGTAGAAGCGGTATGAGATACCGATCTGCAATTGTCGTTTCTTTTGAAAAGCGGACAAGTGATGATACAGATATGTAGATGAGGGCTAAGAGCGTGTACCATCCAAAGAAAGGGTAGGAAAAGCCAATGAAGAATGTGGCGATGATGAGGTCGGTACGCTTTTTGAAAAGATGGTACACTGTTACCAGCAGCATAGCTATGAGATATCCTGTTGTTCCGTAGAACCAGTATCCTGTTTGCTTGATGTAATAAATCCAGTAACCGGTGTCAATAGTGCTGACAAGCAAGCATATAACAGGTATAGCCAATACGGCCATCCATACGTTTCTCACCTTGAATGCGAGTTTGCTGAGCCACATGCTTGCTATCCACATGGCAATCATGATGGAAGCGCCTAGGGCTGGATGGTAGAAGAATTGGGTTAGGAAGGATGCTGCCCAACTGATTATGCCACCTGGTCTCTTGATGCATTCGTCAAGGAACGTGGAGTTGGTGGTGAAGAAACTTCTGCCTTGTGCAGTAAACAGCATGTCGCTGTTCTGTCCCACCAAGAAGAAATAGCCCAATCCGATGATGGCAAGGGTTATGCCGAAAGCTATCAACCAAGACTCTTTTGATTTAATGGCTATCGTTTTCTTTTCTTTTTGTTCCTTTTGCGAGGTTGGGTTTGCAAAGGAAGGCTTTATGTCTTTTTGAATATTTTTTTTGTTGTACTTTTTGTCCATCGTTTCGAGTGTGTATTCATTTGGGTTACAAAGTTACAAAAAAATATTAAATAATGCTTTTTTCTTTATAAAGATTTCCTTGCGCAATCATGGGAGGTGGCTAAATGCTATTGGTATTGGATGCATTAGTACAAAAAAAGAGCCCTGAATTAATTCAGGACTCTGGTCATTAGCTATCATTTCTTGATGAGCTTTGCTGCAAAACCGCCTCCGCTGGCCATCTTTACTTTCACTTTCTCGTGGATGGTGTAAGGGATTGTGAATGTTTGGGTGATGGAATAGTAGTCGCTTGCGTTTTTCTCTGCGTTAATTCCGTCGAAATAGGCCGTAAGTTCGTAGGTTCCTTTGGGGAGGAAACTTGCATCGATTTCCACTTCGCGTGCATTCCAGTTTGTTTCTCCTGCCACATACCAGTTTTCTCCATGGCGGCGTGCGGTGATGATGTATTCTCCCATTTTGCCATCGAGGACTTTCATTTCGTCATATACAGTGGGGAGAGATGCTATGAAGCTAGTGCACTCAGGCTCTTTTTCGTATGTGGTTGGATTGTCTGCCAGCATAGTGAGCGGACTTTCGTGGATGATGTAGTGTGCCAGTTGGTGGCAGCGTGTGCCCATGGTCATTGGATTGTTGTTAATAGGTTGATAGTCCGCTTTGGTTGCGTTGCGGAATCCGCCTGGCGTGAAATCTACATATCCAGCCATGCCTCGGATGAAGGGGAATGTGACATCATAGAGCGGCATGTCTTTTTCTGGCTCATCTACGACGGCTCCGTTCTTGCGTACTTTGGCGCGCTGGGTCCATTTAACTTCCTCCATGCCGAAAACGGCTTCAAAGTTGATGACGTTGGGATAGGTGCGGTTGATGCCTTGTGGCGAGAAGATGCCGTGGTAGTCGAGGATGAGCTGGCTTTGTGCGCATCGTTCGGCAATACGGTAAATCATTTCTACTCCCTCTTGGTCATAGCGGTCGAGGAAGTCAACCTTGAAGCCTTTTATGCCCATTGATGCATATTTCTCACAAGCTTCATTCAATTGATTGTCAAGCACGTTGAATACGGTCCACAAAATGATGCCCACGTTCTTCTGCTTGCCGTATTCGACAAGGGCAGGCAGATTCAGGTCGGGGATGACTGTCAGCATATCCCCGCTTTTGGGGTCATACCATCCTTCGTCGAGAATGATGTATTCTAAATTGTTCTTTGCGGCAAAATCAATGTAGTACTTGTATGTTTCTTGGTTAATGCCTGCTTTGAAGTTCACGCCGCTCAATCCCCAGTCGTTCCACCAGTCCCAGGCCACTTTGCCTGGCTTTATCCATGATGTGTCTCCTTTGATTCGTGAAGGTGCTGCCAGTTCGTATGCCAATGTGTTCATTGGCATTTCTTTGTCTTCATGCGTGATGGCGAGAATGCGCCATGGGAATGTGCGGTTGCCTTGTCCCTTGGCGATGAACTCTTCGGTGTAAATCACATATTTCTGCTTGCGCCATGCGTAAAAATCGAATGTCTTAGGGTATTTGGCAAAATCAGCTCGAAGCCCGCTTGTTTTTCCCTCTTTTGTTTGTTCTCCTGGCAGGAGGAACATCCCCGGGTAATTCTCTACATCTGTTTCAAGAATCGTTACCTTTGCTTTTCCGCAGTCAATCGTTGCAGGGAGGAAGGCTTCTATATCCTTCGTGCTTGAAAGCGGCGCTACGTCATAAGTTGCTTGAAACGCCATCGCCTTAGGTTTGTTGGGGTTTGTAGAGTAAGGGATGTATGCTGTCCTGTCTTCGCTGAAATTAAATTCTGCCACTTCGTTCAATATCTTCCATTCCTTTTTGGTGGATGTGGTGAAGAATCTGTAAGCCACACCATTGTTATAGGCGCGGAATTCAACGTTGATGCCATTTTTGTTTTTTACAATCACTTGGTTGTATTCGCTGTCAAACGTTGTCAGCTTGTAGTTGGGTGCATCGAAATGCTCCTTTACAAGTTTGGGTGAAGATACGGAATACTTGTTTTTTCCAATGCCTTCTACATTGAGTGCTATCTCGTTGTTGGCGGCATAGATGTTTCCATCGGGCAGCGTTCCCTCAAAAACTGTATAGCTGAGTTGCTCATTCTTGGTGTCAATGGCAACTTTCAGTACTCCATTCGGAGATGTTAGTGTGGGCTTGGGCATTTCGCTATTGCCTTGTGCCTGCATTGCCAATGCTATCGTCATTGACATTATGGTTGAAAAAACATGTCTCATCTTATTTTATATTATATGTATATACATGTGGTTCTTCTGCTTTTCCTTGACGGCGATAAGGATTGAAATTAGCTGGTTTGTATTCGCCGAGCGGGTATCCTGTCACTACCAGATACACATCCTTTGTATCAGCAGGAAGGTCAAGCTTCACTGTGCCTTTTTGTTTGGTCAGAATCTCGCTGTATGTAGCCTCTGCGTTGCCATTTACTGCTACAAGTCGATAAGCGTATCCATCTTCTTTGTTTGTGCCTGTGAACTTTACCTTTGCTGTTTTCTTTCCCTTAGTGTCTAGTTTGATGACGTTTGCTCCATACATTTGCAGCGGCTTGTCATTCAAGAACTCACCTGCATACTTCTTGTTCATTTCATGCTTGCCAGGGAAATCGAAGGTCAGCAATCGGGAGTAGCAGTCAACCGCTTCTTTGGCAAAGTCTTCAGTGCTGAGATTGAACATCTTCATGTAGGTGGATGCTGGGTCTTCGCCACGCTTTCCTGCACGGAACAGGTCGCCAATAATGGTGAGTCCATGCTTCATGCTCCAGTACTCAAGCATGTACGGAGAACGGTAGATGTTCTCGCCTGCGAGGAAACGCAGGTTTGCGTCCTTGATGAAAGCCTGCCAGTGGTAGTTCTCGTCTGTAGGCCATTCTGGATTTACGTTGAAGAGCATCCATTGGCTGGTCATTTCAAAAATTCCGCCACCTCCCCAGCTTTCTCCTTGCTTGTCACATGAAATCATGGATTGGAACGAGTGTCCCAGCTCGTGGGCAATGCAGTTGAGCTTCTTGTCCTGTACACGATTGGGGGCAATCCACAGCGCTCCGATAGTTCCGTCATAATCACCTCCGTATGCTGTACCTTCCAGCGAGTAATTGAGCATGACCATCATGCGATAGCGGTCGGCGTTAGAGCCAGGCTTGATGAATTGCAGGTCGTTTTTGAAGTAATCGTAAAATGACTGTATGCGAGTGAGCAAGTTTTGCAGGTCAACCTTCATGTTGTTCCCCTCAAGGTCGGGGGCTTTGCTTAGGTCTGGCCCGAAAGGCTTTTCCCAGAATACGATGATGTCATCCGTGTAGGCACATCTTGCAAAGCTCCATTTTGAGTCTGCGCTTGTGAAGTCATTTTCTTTCAAGTCTCTTGGGATATACACCTCTTTGCCTGCCGGAGCCTTGTAGATTTTCTTTTCAGTGTTTTCTGCTGAAGCATCAGCAGTTTGTGCAGCAACCTTCACTGCATACACATTACCAGCCATAAAAATGGCGGCAAGAGCAATACATAAGTTTCTTTTCATGTTTTTAATTTTTAATAGCTAATCGTTAATTTTAATGCTACAAAGATACGTCTTTTCTCCTTCCTCGCAAAAAAAAACAGACCTTTCAGAAAGTTTTTTTTTATTTTATGGCCTCTTCTTATTTTTTATTAGTACTTTTGCATAGAGTAAGAATGTAAAAACACATATTTTTATTAATTAATAAATTTATTTATAATTATGGTTTATTCTAAAGAAGTACAGGAAATGTGCTGTGTAGCCAAAGGCCCTAACCATGGTCCAGCTCCAATTCCAGAAGAAGGAAAGTGGATTCAGGCTAAGGAAATCAAGGACATCTCTGGCATGACACACGGTATCGGTTGGTGTGCACCTCAGCAGGGTTGTTGCAAACTCTCTCTCAATGTAAAAGAGGGTATCATCGAAGAATGTCTTGTTGAGACTATCGGATGTTCAGGCATGACACACTCAGCAGCTATGGCATCTGAGATTCTTCCAGGAAAGACTATCCTTGAGGCGCTCAACACAGACCTTGTATGCGACGCTATCAACACTGCGATGCGCGAACTCTTCCTTCAGATTGTATACGGACGTACTCAGTCTGCATTCTCAGAAGGTGGCCTTGTAATCGGTGCTGGTCTTGAAGACCTTGGTAAGGGACTTGTTTCTCAGTGTGGTACGCTCTATGGAACAAAGCTCAAAGGAACACGCTACCTCCAGCTTACAGAAGGTTACATCACACAGATGTTCCTTGATGAAGACAATGAGGTGTGCGGTTACGAATATGTACACATGGGCAAGTTCATGGAGGCAGTGAAGAAAGGCATGGACGCAAATGAGGCTCTCAAGAGCGTTACAGGCACCTACGGCCGTACAAAGCCAGAGCAGGGAGTTGTTAAGTCAATTGATCCACGTAAAGAATAATATAGGAGGAAATAGAATATGATTAGAGAAGTAAAATTCGAGTCACAAGATCGTCGTATCAAGCAGATTCTTGCTGCATTGAACGAGAACGGCATTTCCTCTATTGAAGAGGCAAACGAAATCTGCGAGAAAGCAGGTCTCGACCCATACATGACATGTGAGGAAACACAGCGCATTTGCTTTGAAAACGCAAAGTGGGCATACGTTGTAGGTTCTGCTATCGCTATCAAGAAGGGCTGCAAGAATGCAGCAGACGCTGCTGAGGCTATCGGTATCGGTCTTCAGGCATTCTGCATTCCTGGTTCTGTAGCTGACGACCGTAAGGTTGGTATCGGTCACGGTAACCTTGCCGCTCGTCTTCTCCGTGAAGAGACAGAGTGTTTCGCATTCCTTGCAGGTCACGAGTCTTTCGCTGCTGCAGAGGGCGCCATTAAGATTGCAGAGATGGCAAACAAAGTACGCAAGAAGCCACTCCGTTGCATCCTCAACGGCCTTGGCAAAGACGCTGCGATGATTATCTCTCGTATCAATGGCTTCACATACGTTCAGACTCAGTTCGACTACTTCACTGGCGAACTCAAGGTTGTGAAAGAGAAGGCATACTCAGATGGACCACGCGCAAAGGTTAACTGCTACGGTGCAGATGACGTTCGCGAAGGTGTAGCTATTCTTTGGAAGGAGAACGTAGATGTTTCCATCACAGGTAACTCTACTAACCCAACTCGCTTCCAGCATCCAGTAGCTGGTACTTACAAGAAGGAGCGCGTGCTCGCAGGCAAGCCTTACTTCTCTGTTGCATCAGGTGGCGGTACAGGTCGTACACTTCACCCAGACAATATGGCAGCAGGTCCAGCATCTTACGGTATGACAGATACACTCGGCCGTATGCACTCTGACGCACAGTTTGCAGGTTCTTCTTCTGTTCCTGCTCACGTAGAGATGATGGGCTTCCTTGGTATCGGTAACAACCCAATGGTAGGCTGTACAGTTGCTTGTGCAGTTAATGTAGCGCTTGCACTCAACAAGTAAATCAAGACAATGAGTATATAAAACGGGGTTTGCATCAATGGTGCAAACCCTGTTTCTGTTTGCTGATGCCGTCGTGAAGGATTTTTATCTGTATTCGTTCTCTTTTTTCTGAAGTATTGTATATAAAATATAAATGTATTGAAAATACAGATTAAAAAAAGTAAAAGTCCAAATGAAATTGAATCGTTTTAATATATTTGTAGCGAATAATTCTAATTCAGTTTTATGATGAGAGCAACATTATTCCTTACATCGCTATTCTGTTTGTTAACAGGATGCAGCAAATTAACCGTTGACAATTCGGTCGTAAAAGATTTTGATACTGATCTATTCCTTGGCGAATGGTACGAGATTGCACGTTTTGACCACTGGTTTGAACGTGGCATGGAACAAACGCAGGCAACTTATACGTTGCAGAAGGATGGCACGATAAAAGTGCTGAATGCAGGCATGAAAAATGGAAAGCCAAAGCAGTCGGAAGGACTGGCAAAACTGACTGATACGCCTGCTTTGCTGCGTGTGTCTTTCTTTGGTCCGTTTTATTCGGATTATCGTGTCATGATGCTCGACAAGAACTATCAGTACGCCCTTATTGGTGGTGGAAGTGATAATTATCTTTGGATACTCTCTCGTGCGTCGTCACTGTCAGGTGACGTTAAGACTGCAATTCTTGAGGAGGCAAAACGTAGAGGTTATGACATCAATAAACTGATTTGGGTGAAACATGATAATTAATAATATGACGTGAGTTCGGCGAATTCAAAATAAAGTAAGCTGTGTATCCAATGTCCTTTGTACATTGATGCACGGCTTTTTCGGAAATAATCATTATTTCAGCCACACTTGTCAGACACTGGCACTTCAGCATGGAGGCACTGGGCATTTTCACCTTGTGCCCCTTTTCTTTTTGAGGAGGGCTTGGCAAGCGGCTGCAAACGCACACCGTGCAGACAAGGTTTCAGACACCGTGCGCATAATAACACGAACACCCTGTGCCTATTATTTCCGACACGGGCAGCATGTCTGAGTATCAACGCATTGGAATTTTTGAGGGGAAAGGGCACAAAAAGCGTACCCGAGGGGGCGCCATGTCGTACTCGAGGGATACGATGCGGCGTACCCCTCGGGTACGGCACGTTATCTAAAACGTCAGTTCGATATAAAGAGTCGCTTTGCGAGGCACTACAAAAACATATCTTTGTTTATCTGCCTTACTATTCGTAATGTCTGATTCGTACATCGATGCCAGAATCTTTCAGCTGATGGGGGAGGGAGGACAAGTCCGTCTGTCCATAGTGGTAAGGGAACAGCACTTTTGGTTTTATGATTCGTGCCGCACGGACAAGTTGCTCCACTGTCATTGTGTAAGGCTGGTTGCAAGGCAGGAATGCAATGTCAATGTCCTTGATTTCAGCCATCTCTGGAATGTCTTCGGTATCACCTGCAATGTAGATGCGCAAATTGTCCAGCGTCAGAATGTAGCCGTTGTCACGCCCTTTGGGATGGAATTGAGTGCGCCCTTCCGTCATGTTGTAGGCGGGGGTAGCCTCTACTGCGATGTTCCCGTCAAACTCCAGTCGGTCTCCGTTCCTCATCATAAGCCCGTGTTCCATCATGTTAACACATTGGGCATTTGCGATGAGGCATGTACCTGGACGAGTTAATTGCCTGATGGCTTCCTTGTCAAAATGGTCTCCGTGCTCATGTGTAACTAAAATGAAATCAGCTTTAGGCATCTTGGGGTAGTCCACCTTGCGTTCGCCCAGTCCCCCCACTGGATCTATCTCAATTTCTTTCCCATCATAATTAATACGTATGCTTGCATGCATCAGCGCATAGAAACGTACAGCCTTCCCGTTGGGAGTCTTGAATGTATCCGTTTCAGTCATGTCTGTTGTCACAGGCATCTGTTTTTCCTGCCATTCCAGAATGCCGCCAGCCAAATTTGTCACTTGGAAGCCTTTGTCTGCAAGTAATTCTGCTGCTTTTGCAGACCTTTTTCCACTGCGGCAATACACTGCAACCTGTCTGCAGACATCCAGCTCAGCCATTGCCAACGTCACAAACGTGCTGTCGTTCACATCAAGGTTTATGGCCTCCGGGATGTGCCCCTCCTGATACTCCTTTGCGCTTCTCACATCCAAAATCTGAATTTTGGGGTTCTCCATAAGTGCGGCGAATTCTTCCGCCGATACATCCTTGTACAATTTTCCGCATGCTGTACAAATATTTAGTCCCAGCAGCGTGAGCATGAAAGAAAAAAATTTGTTCATGATGAGTCCTGTTTTTTATTCAACTTTAGCAAGCTCCACTTGTGCCACTTTATCTTTGAATTTCTCCAACGAGTGTTTTTTTTGATTTTGCCACAAAGTTATAAAAAAATGTTTGTTTTTCCATTTTTATGACCTATATTTGCAACAGAAAGTTTCGATGTAGGAACTTTGAACTTGAAACTATAACAATGGAGATATTTATGAATCACAGAATTTATTGCAAGGCGATGGATGCCTCAAGTATGCTTTCTTTCAGCCCTAAGTGTTGGCTGCGGTGTGTCTTATTTGTATGTTTCGGTTTGATTGCTGTGAGTGGCATGGGGCAGCAGGCTTTAGGGATGCGCCCTCGTGTGAAATCTCCTGTTTTGAATGCAGATGGTACTGTTACGTTCAACTTTTTCGACCCTACAGCACAGCAAGTGAGTGTGACAGGTGATTTTGGTGAGGTTCGAGGACAAACCTTATCTATGACAAAGCAGGAAAACGGGGTATGGAGTGCAACCACCAAGGTGCTTAATCCAGAATTGTATTCTTATAGTTTCTCCGTTGATGGGCAGCGTGTGATTGACCCTTCTAATAGTTATGTCAATCGTGATATTTCTACATTGAGCAACATCTTTATTGTAACAAAGGAAAAGGGAGATAAAGGACATCTGTATCAAGTGAACGATGTCCCTCATGGCACCCTTTCGCGGGTGTGGTATGACAGTCCTACGCTTGGGCAGCAACGCCGTATGACAGTGTACCTTCCTGCAGCTTACGATGGCAAAAAACGTTTTCCCGTGATGTATTTGCTGCATGGTCATGGAGGCGATGAAACTGCTTGGGGTGACTTGGGACGTGCATCGCAAATCATGGACAACCTTATTGCCGAAGGTAAATGTGTACCCATGATCGTAGTCATGCCCAATGGCAATCCCACATGCAATGCTGCTCCTGGATGGTGGCACGAAGGTATGTATACTCCTGATGGGAATGCTTTCAATCAGCGTGGTGCCAAAGCAACCATGGAAGAAAGTTTCATGGATATCGTTAATTTTGTAGATGCCCGCTACAAGACTGTTCGTAAACGTTCTGCGAGAGCTGTGACTGGTCTGTCGATGGGCGGCGGTCATACGTTTGGAATCTCGTACCTTTATCCCGAAGTGTTTGATTACTATGGCTTGCAATCAGCTGCCGCTCGTGTGAAAAGGAATGATGCACAGTTTGATGCACAGATGGCTCGTCTCTTCAATTCTAAACCTAAGCTTTACTGGATAGGCATTGGCAAGGAAGATTTCTTAATGCAAATGAACAATGACTTGCGCAGCTATCTTGACAGTCACAACTATCCGTATGAGTACTATGAGAATGACGGCGGACACATTTGGCGTAACTGGCGTATTTATCTTGCCATATTTGCCCAAAGGATATTTAAGGACTGAAAAACAAACCTTCAAATAGAAAATTATAACCTCATAAATAACACAAACACAAATGAAAAGACTTTTATTGTTCGTGCACCTGCTGGCAGCAAGCCTCTGTTATGCACAAAACTTCCAATTAAATGAACGCGAGTATTTTGAACGGCAAGGAGTGAACGTGCTGGTGTTCAGCAATAGTTTTAATGGCGGTTTCAATGACGAGAAGAACTCAGGTGTAGAAATTATTCATCATGGGGTGCGTACAGTACAGGGAGGAGCTGTTCGCCTCAACAATACTCCCGAACAATGGGATTTGGTACCGAAGATGACCAGTCGCAAGGTGAATCGTGAAGAGGGAAGTATAGAGGTCTGCATGCGCTATGACGATTATGATTTTGATAGCCGTTTAGTAGTAACCGCAAAAGGTCAGGCTGTCGAGATTGCTGTTTGGCTCGATAAGCCAGTGCCCGAGAAACTGGCTGGTGAAGCCGGCTTTAATTTAGAGTTCTTGCCCTCGCAGTATTGGTTGAAGACCTATTCTGTAGACGGGAGGCTGGGGCGTCTTCCTCGCTACGCAACAAGTCAAACTATTACGCGACCCAATAGTGAAAAACCACGGCAATTCAAGGGGTTTAAGACCTATGATGACCGTGGTACAGACCGTTTTGTCGATCCTCTTCCCATTGAGACGGGACACAGCATTGTGTTGGCTACAGATGCACAAGAACGCATGATTCGTGTTAGTAGCGAAGACGCTGAACTGCGTCTTTATGATGGGCGTATGCTGGCTCAGAATGGATGGTTTGTGTTGCGTAGTGTCCTGCCTGCAGGTAAAACAGGAAAAGTGCTTGCTTGGACTGTAGAACCGCATGCGATTCCCAATTGGATTCGTGAACCCAATATCGGTTTCTCGCAAGTCGGATACCTGCCAGACCAACCCAAGGTGGCTGTTATAGAATTAGATAAAAATGCCAATCCTTTGGCTCATGCCGCATTGATGCGCATCAATGAAGATGGCACAGCAACAGAGGTGTTCCGTGGCGATATCGAAGAGTGGGGAGATTACTTTAAATATAATTATGTGAAGTTTGATTTCTCATCAGTCAATCAGCCTGGAGTCTACTACATTCAGTATGGAACAGTGAAAACAAACGATTTTCTTATCGACCAGCATGTGTATGATAAGATTACGGATGCCACAACAGATGTGTGGGTGCCTATTCACATGAACCACATGTATGTGACTGAAGGTTATCGCACATGGCATGGCGAGCCTTTCAAAGAGGGATATTTGCAAGCTCCGGCAAGCGACCATTTTGATTTGCATAGCCAAGGAGCAAGTACAGATACAAAATATAAACCGTTGGAGTTGATTCCTGGATTGAACGTTGGTGGTTTTTTTGATGCAGGCGATTTTGACATTGAGACTGGTTCAAACATCAGTGTTGTTCAGAACTTCATTCGTATATGGGAGCTTTTCAAACCCAGCCGCGACGAAACTTTTGTGAGTCAGCAGCAGCGTTATGTGGACCTGCATCGCCCTGATGGCATACCTGATATATTGCAATTTATTGAGCATGGCACTCTGAATCTTGTTGCACAAGCTGAGCAGATTGGACACATGGCTTCCACACTTTCCAATTCAGTACTTGACAATTACCATCATCTGGGTGATGCTGCCAGCATTACGGATGGGTTACACTACGATCCGTCCCTCAAACCTTATGAGGTTTCCGCTGATGGGAAGTCCAGCGGTACACCTGATGATATGTGGGCTTTTACCACTCGTAATCCCAGTCTCGATTTTCGGGCAGCAACCATGTTTGCAGCAGCCAGTCGAGCTTTGCAAGGTTACAACGACGAGTTGGCGCAACGTGCGCTGGTGCAGTCAAAACGCCTCATGGATGAAGCGTCGGCATTGATGGCAAAGGATAGCCGAGGACGGCGTACAGGGCGAAGGGGAGATTTGGGAACAAACTTGCAGCTCTATGCCGCAACACATGAGGAGCAATATCTTGATAATTTCAATGCTCAGATATGGACATCGCTTGACCGCAATGTCAACTCTACTATCCAGACAGCTTTAGATGCAATTCCTTTTATGGATGAGTCTTATCGCCAGCGTTTGCGTCCTTACGTGGAAAGGTATGCTGCTTATGTCGATTCTTTGGAAAAACAGAATCCTTATGGACTTCCAATAGGCCTTGGTAACTGGGCTGGCGGCGGGCAGGTACTTAGTTTTGGTACAACGGTATGTTTTGCCCACATTTATTTCCCTGACATTATACGCCGTGATGTGATATTCCGTGCTGCTGATTGGATTTATGGTTGTCACCCCTACCATAACTATTCCTTCGTGGCGGTAGTGGGCGCGGCACGCCCCAAGGAGGTCTTTTATGGCAATAATCGCGCTGATTTCTCTTTCATTCCTGGCAATGTTGCTCCTGGCCTATTGTTCCGTCGTCCTGACCACTTCGAAAATTATGATGATTGGCCATTCTTGTGGGGACAAAATGAAGGCACTATTGCTGGCAATACACAATATATAATCTTTGGCTCAGCCTTGAAACGGATTCTCCTTCCGTAAATGTCAGGAAAGGATTCTTGGAGTCCCCCTTAAACAGGAAAGGCCAGGAAATAAATCCTGGCCTTTCCTGCTATATTCTCATGTTTACCTTTCTTGCTCCCTCCTTTTAGCTGTCGATTTCACTTTCATTCGTACACCCCCTCAATCTCCACAACATAGACACTGTGCAGGCTTCCTCCTGGTTTCTCGTTGTACCACTGGTTCAGCACCGCTTTGTCCACAAAGTCTGCTGCTTGCATGTCTGTCTTGAACAGCTTGCGGCAGTCTAAGGTCAGTCGCGCCTCTTGGAATGTGATGGCTCCGCTCTCTAGCTCCACAGGGGTCAGCCCCGTTTCCGCCACCTTGTTTGTGTCTCGTCCGCTCTTCGTTCCGCACAGCTGTAGCGCCTTGCGGCATTCCTCGGGGAAAAAAGAAAGTGTCATGCGGCTGTTTGTTTCCGTAAATTGGTGTGTGAACCGTTCTGGTCGGATAAATACAAACGCCACAGGCTTGTTCCAGAGAAATCCTATGCCTCCCCACGAAGCTGTCATTGTGTTGAAGTGCTCTTTTGTACCCGCTGTCACGAGCATCCACTGCTTGCCTATCAGTTCGAAGGCGTTTTCGCGGCCTATGGAGTGTATGTCTGTTTTTTTCATTGTTGTTGTCTGAGTTTTTATTTGATGTCTTTTTTGTCTGTTCGCAGGATGTCGAAAAGGTAGGTGAGCTTTACTTGTAGGGTTTGGTTGGCGGAACGTCCGAAGTAGCCTCTCTTGCTGTTGTCGAAGATGTCGCCAAGCCCGTAGTAGTAGCGGCCTTGCAGGAGAATGTGGCCTATGGGGGTGGAGCATTCCAGTCCTAGTCCTGCAGCTATGCCGTAGTCGAACTTGTTGTCAGGTTCTTTTCCGTATTGATGCACGACGCCATTGGGGCGTGCTGAGGGGTTCCACTGGTCACTTATGTGTTCTTTGCCTGTCAGATAGAGTCCAAGTTGGGGGCCTGCTTCGAAGATGAATTTGAGGCCGCGCCGCTCGCGTCCCCATCCCATCTGCATGAGGAGTGGCATCTGCAGGTAGTGCAGGTCTCGCTTGTAGGTGTTTTCTGTTCCGTCTTCTATCAGTTCATCCCAACCGAGGTTGTTGTATTGCAGTTCGAGTGCAACGCCGCAGATGGTGGTGAAGTACTTTTCGCAGATGTAGCGTGCGGCTATGCCGAACATGGGGGAGCCTTTCATGGTCTGCTTGATTTTGGGCATGAAGTCCATCTTGTTCATCGTGTACCCGCCTGTGAGCCCGATGGACAGATCGTTGCGATGCTCTCCCACTTGGGCTGCTGCATGAAGCGTTGTGGCGATGCAGAGCAGGGTCAGTATGGTGCGCGTGGTGTGTTTCATCTTACTGCAATGGTGCCGTCGTTTCTGTATGTTACAATCAGTATGGACTTGTTTTGATAGCCAGACCAGGTGTTCTTTTTCTCAAAGTTGAAGGGAAATTGCAGCGAGAGGTAGGAGTAGTTGTGCAGATTCTCGTAGAGGGCTGAGCCAAAGTCGTTTAGCCCTTTGATGAAGTAGGCGCCGATGTCGTATCCCAGCTCTCCGTAGCGGGGGAGCCCGTTGTATTGCTCTTGCTGGAACCAGCGGCGGAAACGGGAGTTGAAGAGCTGTGTGCGGTGCTTGTTGGCGTTGCTGTAGAAAGCAGTGAAGAATTGGCAGTTATATTTGGTTAAGAGGGTCTCGTATCTCCCAGAGAAGGTCTGCCACTCGGGGTAACCGAACAGTTGCAGGGGGTATTCGGATGTGAGTTCCAGTGTCTCCAGCTTGTTGCACAATGTGTTGAATGCGGATGATGAGCCGCTTGAGGGCACCAGCACGTTGCGCACGCCAGGCTTGAGCATGGTGCCTATATGGCTGAATTCAGATGCATTCACTTCATTGTAGGCGATGGCTTGCCCACGCAGAAATTCCTTGAAGCCTGACAGGTAGTTCACGTTATCGTCTCTTTCGCCCATGTGGACGAAAATCACATTGTCTTTCTTGTGGTCGATGCAGAAGCGGTTGTACACCTGGTTGTAGACCAGCGCATAGGGAACGTTGACCTGAAAGGTGGTGGGGTGTTCGTTGACCAGATTGATGTCGTTGGAGAGGGGTACGACGTGAGCTATCTTGTTTGTGTGGGCAAAGTTGGCCACCGAGGCGATATTCGCCTGTCGCACAGGTCCTACTATCAGTTGCATGCTCTTCATCTCTGGCTTTCGCAGGATTTCGTCGATGGCGGCAAATCCTGATAGTTCGTCATAGGCATGAATCTCAACGGAACAGCCATGCTGCTTCAGGGAGTCGACGGCCAGAAGGAATCCTTGATAAAGATTCGTCATCTTTTGAGCTTCCTGAGTCATGTTCTCTTCTTTCAAGGCAAAGGGGAGGATGACCGCCACACGAATTGTGGAATATTTCTTTATCAAAGCCTTGCGCGCCTCCTCTTCCAGACGTTTCAGTTCTTGCTGATACTGCTGGTTTTCTGCATCGGTGTAGGGGATGTTGATTGTTGTGCCCTTCTTCAACTTGTTTTTCTTTATTTCAGGATTAGCCTCGAGCAGCTGAGTCTCGGATATTCCATATAGACGGGAAACTGAATATACTGTTTCTTTTCGCTTCACTTCATGAGTGGTTTTATACTTCGGTCTCTCTTTAAGTTTTTGAGTTGGTGAGTTTGTGGGTTCATTGGGTTCTGATATGGTCTCTTGAGTTTGGGCTGGTATAACAATTGTTTGCCCTGCCATCATGTGCTCTGCTTGCAATCCAGGATTGCTCTGCAACAATGCTGCGACAGATATTTCATAATGGCGTGCTATGCTGTAAAGCGTTTCGCCTGATTGGACTTCGTGCTTTTGCGATGAGGGTTGCTGTGCCCCAATCGCTAAGACAACGATGAAAGTCGCGAGAAAAAGAACAGTTCTTTTCATCATCCTATAGTATTCGTATAATTTGAAGTACAAAATTAGTAAAAAAAGCTAATCATTACAAATTAAAATTACATGTTAGCCTTTTTTATGGGTTTTTCATGTGATTTGTTGAATAGATTAAGTAAATTTGCATTAAAAAGAGTACGAGTTCGGTGTAACAGAGCGTATGCCGAAGAGGGGAGAGTGGGGCGTTTGCCCTGTATGTGCAGCTGGAAGAATTCTGTTGCCGCTGTCTTCTGCCAACTCGTACCTTACAATGCATAGTCGGATATAAATGCATAGTCGGATAGATATGAAAGAAAAAAAACTTATACTTTATGTGTGTGCTCTGGCACTGCTCTTCCTGATGCCATGCCAAGCCGTGGCGCAAGAAGCTGCGCCTGTTGTGCAATTCTACTCTATCGATGAAGCCAGCGACGTGGAGGTGACTCCTGGAGAATCGCAAACAGCGCAGGCGCCATTGGACATCACGATGATTTCCAACGTCGATAACCCCGATGATTATGATTACATCTGCGAATGGAGGATATGGGATGCTAACAAAAATGAATTCTCTCCATTAGTCACACGGTTTGAAGAGGAAACCAGCTACACATTGACAAAATCAGGAGGGTACAACGTGAAGCTGTACGTGACATTCACGCAAGGAACAGACACTATCGAGTATGAAAGCGAGCCTATCAGCATCGTCATCAGCGAATCCAAACTTGTATGCCCCGACGGATTCTCGCCCAACGGAGATGGCATCAATGACTATTTCAGAATAACGGCTCAGTCAATCGTGAAACTCAAAGCAACATTTGTCAATCGCTGGGGGCAGCAAGTCCATACAGTCACACTTGATGATGTGGAACATGCAGAAGACGAACCTAACAAGCTGATTCTTTGGGATGGATTGAAGAATGGGAAATACGTTAAGGACGGGGTCTATTTCCTCAACCTCTATGGTCTTGGGAGCGATGGCTTGGAATACAAGATTAAGAAAGCTGTAAACGTATTGAAAGGATTCCGCGAAGGCAGCGAAACAACAGGCAACAACTAATGATTAAGATTGAAGGCGCGAGAGTACATAACCTGAAGAATATTGATGTTGAGATACCTCGCAACAGTTTGACGGTCATAACAGGATTAAGCGGCAGCGGCAAATCATCGCTGGCGTTTGATACAATTTTTGCTGAAGGTCAGCGGCGATATGTCGAGACCTTCAGTGCCTATATTCGCAACTTTCTGGGAGGAATGGAACGCCCCGATGTGGACAAAATCAGTGGGCTTTCTCCTGTTATCAGCATCGAACAGAAAACCACCAATAAGAATCCTCGTTCCACCGTAGGAACAGTCACCGAAATCTACGACTATCTGCGCTTGCTCTATGCTCGCGCTGGCGAAGCATTCAGTTACGAGACTGGCGAAAAGATGGTCAGATACACCGAAGAGGATGTGATGCGCCTCTTGTTGGACGAGTATAAAGGGAAACGCATTCTTCTGCTTGCCCCCGTTGTACAAAGCCGAAAGGGACACTACCGCGAGTTATTTGAATCCATCCGGAAGAAAGGCTATCTGCATGTGCGCGTTGACGGAGAAATAGTGGACGTTGCTGAAGGTATGAAAGTCGACCGCTACAAGAACCACAACATCGAAGTCGTTATCGACAAGCTTGCCATCAACGGGAAGGAAGAAGAGCGAGTGAAGAAAAGCCTTGAGGTGGCAATGAAGATGGGTGAAGGGCAAATTATGGTGGCAGACCATGACACCAAAATCATTAAGCACTACTCAAAACGCCTCATGTGTCCCACAACAGGACTATGCTACCACGACCCCGCACCCAATAACTTCTCTTTCAACTCACCGCAAGGCGCCTGCCCTCATTGCAAAGGACTTGGCGTTGTACCCGCCATTGACATTGACAATGTTGACTATGCCGAAATAGCTGACTACGTCAATAACCTCAGCATTGAAGAGCAGAAAGAATGGGCAGAAAAATGGACAGAATCAGTAGACAAAATGACCGTCTGTCCAGAATGTGGCGGCAAACGACTCAACAAAGAAGCGTTGCATTTCTGCATTGACGGAAAGAACATCAGCGAAGTGTCAGATATGGAACTGCAGCCTCTATATGAGTGGGTAATGAACGTAGAGCAGAAGATGGAACCCAAGCAACGCGCTATTGCTCACGAGATTATCAAGGAAATCAGCACACGCCTTTCTTTCTTGCTCGATGTCGGTCTCCACTATTTGAGCCTTTCGCGCAGTTCGGTAAGCCTAAGCGGTGGAGAAAGCCAGCGCATACGACTAGCCACACAAATCGGCACAAAACTTGTGAATGTACTCTACATCCTTGACGAGCCAAGCATCGGACTGCATCAGCGTGACAACGTGCGACTCATCAATTCGCTGAAGACACTCCGAGACGAAGGAAACACCGTAATAGTAGTAGAACATGACAAAGACATGATGCTCAATGCCGACTACATAGTAGATATGGGGCCTCTCGCGGGACGACGTGGCGGTGAAGTTGTCTTTCAAGGAACTCCTCAAGAGATGCTGGAAAAAAACACGCTGACCTCAAGCTACTTGAACGGAAAAAAGAAAATAGAGACTCCGAAAGCACGGCGAAAAGGTAATGGCAAAGTCCTCAGCATAGTAGGAGCAACAGGAAATAACCTCAAAAACGTCAGCGTTGACATCCCGCTAGGCATGTTAGTGTGCGTCACAGGCGTGAGTGGCAGCGGGAAATCCACTCTTATCAACGAGACCCTGCAGCCCTACCTAAGCCAGCAGTTCTACCGTTCCCAGACAGAACCACTTCCTACAGAGAAGATTGCAGGGGTGGAACATATCGACAAAGTGGTGAGTGTTGACCAGTCTCCGCTTGGGCGTACCCCTCGCAGCAATCCTGCCACTTACACCGACGTTTTCACCGATATCAGGAAGTTATTCGTCGAAATGCCCGAATCCAAAATGCGTGCCTATAAGCCAGGACGTTTCTCTTTCAACATCGCAGGCGGACGATGTGAGACTTGCAGTGGAAACGGCTATAAGACCATCAAAATGAACTTCCTGCCCGATGTGCTCGTACCTTGCGAAGCATGTCACGGAAAGCGGTATAACCGTGAGACATTGGAAGTTCGTTTCAAAGGGAAAAGCATCTCCGACGTGCTCGATATGACCATTAACCAAGCTGTGGAGTTCTTTGAGAATCAGCCTAAAATACTGCAAAAAATCAAGGTTCTGCAAGAGGTCGGATTGGGGTACATCAAGCTGGGACAGCCGTCCAGCACACTCAGCGGTGGAGAAAGCCAGCGCGTAAAGCTCGCGACAGAACTAGCCAAAAAAGATACAGGCAAGACTCTCTACATCCTCGACGAGCCAACAACTGGCCTGCACTTTGAGGACATACGTACGCTCATGCTGGTGCTGAACCGTTTGGTTGACAAGGGCAACACCATTATTGTGATAGAACACAACCTTGACGTCATCAAGCAGGCCGACCACATCATTGATATGGGACCAGAAGGCGGTATACAGGGAGGAGAAGTCGTCGCGACTGGCACACCAGAAGCTGTTGCCCAAAGCAACAAAGGCATCACAGCGGAATTCCTCAAAAAGGAACTTCAACACCTTTTACAGCCATAAAAAACACTTTCTCTCGACAATAATCATCCCTGCAACATATCCATAAAGGGCCAATTCACGTAAGTTCGACGTAAGAACGAAGCGATAACTACTCTAATTACAGAAACAACTCCATCCCCTATAACCTCCCTTAAACTATTCCATAACTTCTTGTATCGAACTCACGCTATTTTAGCATAAAATTGGCAAATCCACGTTAAAACAGCGCTTTCGCGTTAATAAATATTAAAAAACGGGAGGAGGGGGGATTGGATGAGAAATATTATATACCTTTGTCATGTAAAAAATAAGCCTAATATAGCGGCTTTCGGTGAAAGCCTAAATCTAAACACATACATACATCATGACGAACTATATTACTCCTTTTGAAGAAAGGAATTTTGGTGCACGCTTCCGTGCAGTATTTGAATTTGCGAAACAAAACTTCGTATCCGCCGTCAAATACAATTTATTGCTGTTCATCGTCCTTGGAGCCCTGTTCGGCTGGCTAATTACCATTTTACCCGACATTCCAAGCGGCTCAAGTATCCGCCGTATATTGGCACAGTTTAGTGTATTTTTCGTATGTTTATCCTATTTCACGCATTACATTGAAAACAAAGGAAATATGAGCTCGACCTCTTTCAAACAAATGTTTGCCAGCTCTGCAATTGCCTTTGGAAAGATGTTCATAGCAGGAATCCCTCTCTTTATAGCAGGTCTTATCATCGGGATTCCTATAGCTTTGATAATTGTCACTTCTGCACATTTTTGGGGAGGAGGAACAACCTCCATTTTATTGAGCATATTGTTACTACTTTTTTTATTGCTTGTTCTGTATCTATTACCCATCATGAATATTTACTATGTACACTTTTACTTTTCCTGCAGCTTCAAAAACATGATTGACATATTCAAAGAGAGCTATCGCATGGTGAAAGGGCATTGGTGGAGCACTTTTCTTTTCGGCATCATTTGGGGATATATCAAATCCATCGCTCAGATTCCGCTTGTTGTAGTTCTTTTATTGCCTTTAATGGGGCTACAAGATAAAGTAACACTTGCCATCCTCACGGGCATATCATTAGCATTATCTTATATCGGCAGTTTTTTCACTACCGATGCAGCTTTGATATTCCAATACGGACATCTGAAAGCCCTGAAGGAAAAACAAGAGATAAAAGAAGAGGAGGCTGACACGGTTGCAGAAAATGAGATTCTGGAATAATCCAATTCTTAAGCTATCATAATACAGTAAATTAACATTAAAAAAAGCACTGAAAGTATGAACGGATTTTGGATTTGCTTCTATACTATATGTATATTAATATATGCCATCACCGGAATCATCATCATCTGGAGTAAAGCAATACAAAGAGAAAAGGAATGTATCGAGAGAGAAAGTAAACTTTTATATTTTTCACGAAAAAAAGTTTCTATATACGTATTATGTATCTTGCTGTGTATACTAAACTTATTAATCCCTGTGGGTATAGTAGAAATACTGAATATAGATCTTCCTGGATTTTCTTTTGGAATTGCTATTTCATTTTTCATATTCACGAACGTCTTTTTAATATTTCTCTTCCGTATATTTTCTCTGTTCGCAATTACCTCTGAACATTTTATCCGTTGGAGGCATTCAGGCTTTTCTAAACCTGAAAAGTTTTGTCTAAGCGAATTAACACATAAGGATAGTATTGACAAACAAAACGACAAACATTATATTACTCTTTATCAAGAAAATAAGCCAATCACATGTATCAATATCATGCAATATAAGAATAAGGAAAAACTCTTAGAATTTATTCATAAATATACAAAAGAGAAAACAAATGCGTGTGATTCCCAACTGTCCCTATAAGTCTTCACCGTGTGCATGCACACAGTGAGCACGTAGGGATTCTATCTTGACAGGTCAGATTATCGATAATGAGAGATGGATACAAGGAGCAGAGAGATGTGTTGTTCTGTCGAACACACGTTAAGATAGCAAGAAAAAATGAAATATTATTATCGTACCCGTCGGGTTCGACATGGCGGACCCGACGGGTACGGCACATCGGACTCGACGGGTACGCTTTCTTGTTTAGTGAAGAAACACAGAAAAAAGGGCTTTTCTTTTTGTATTGTCCCCACTTATCCGTACCTTTGTACGCTAATAAATACAGAAACTTTGATTTATCCGAACACATACGAACAGAAGATTGGCTTCGAACAAATCAGAGAACGATTGGCCACATTGTGCCTCTGCTCCTTAGGAAAAGACTTGGTGCAAGACATGGCTTTCTCTTTCAGTTTCGACGACATTCGGCGCCAAATCAAGCAGACGATGGAATTTGTGCGCATTTTGCAAGACGAAGATTTTCCAGACCAGCATTTCTTCGACGTGCGCCAATCCCTCAAACGCATACGCATTCAGAACACCTACCTCGACACCGAAGAGCTGTTCAACTTGCAACGTTCCCTCGCTGCAATACATAACATCGTCAATTTCCTCCATCGTTGCCAAGACGAAGAGAACACCATTCCTGTGTATCCATACCTTTACGCTTTGACAGCTGATGTGAAGACATATCCGCAGATTGTCAGGCGCATTGACCAGATTCTTGACAAATACGGTCAAGTAAAGGACACAGCATCGCCAACACTGCTCATGATACGCCGCGAACTTGCCGCTACCGCAGGAAGCGTTTCCCGAGTTCTGCAAAACATCCTCAAGGCAGCAAAAGGAGAAGGACTCATTGACAAAGACGTTTCCCCGACTCTCCGTGACGGACGTCTGGTCATTCCTGTCGCCCCAGCCATGAAAAGAAAAATACGAGGCATCGTGCATGACGAGTCCGACACAGGACGAACCATCTTTATCGAACCGGCTGAAGTTGTTGAGACCAACAACAAGATACGCGAATTGGAAAGCGAAGAGCGCAAGGAACTCCATCGTATCTTGATGGAGTTCACGCAGATTGTGCGTCCAGAAGTTTCCGACATGCTCTTCAGTTATGCCTTTCTCGCACAGATAGACTTCATACGTGCCAAAGCCAAGTTCGCCATCATCACCAACAGCACAGAGCCGCGCATGGAGAACAAGCAGATTCTCGACTGGTCGTTGGCCATACACCCGCTGCTTGACTTAAAGTTCCGGGATTACAATACCCAGCATCCTGACGAAGAGCCTCGAAAAGTTGTACCGTTGGACATTCTGCTTACCTCAAAGCAACGCTTGCTGCTCATTTCAGGTCCTAACGCTGGCGGAAAGTCTGTATGTCTGAAAACAACAGGTTTGCTCCAATACATGTTCCAATGCGGAATGCCTGTTCCTGCCGCACCAAGCAGCATATTCGGCATATTCCGCAGCATTTTCATCGACATCGGCGATGAACAGAGCCTTGAAAACGACCTGTCCACTTATTCCTCCCATCTGCTCAACATGAAGTATATGATGAAGCATTGCGATGGGGCCAGTCTCATTCTTATAGACGAATTCGGAGGAGGAACCGAACCACAGATAGGTGGAGCCATAGCCGAAGCCATGCTGCGAGTTTACAACAAGAAACGAGCATTCGGAGTCATTACGACCCACTATCAGAACCTCAAGCATTATGCCCAAGAAACAGATGGTATAGTCAATGGAGCTATGCTTTACGACCGCCAGCAGATGCAGCCCCTGTTTCAGTTGTCTATTGGTAATCCTGGCAGTTCTTTTGCTATTGAAATAGCGCGCAAGACGGGCATCCCCGACAGCGTCATCAAGGACGCCAGCGACATCGTGGGCAAAGAATACATCAACTCGGACAAATACCTGCAAGACATCGTCCGTGACAAGCGCTATTGGGAACAGAAGCGCCAATCTATCCACCAGCATGAGAAACAGATGGAACGGGCTATACAGCGCTACGAAGAAGAAATACAGAAGTTGCACCAAGAGCGCAAGACTATCATTGCTCATGCTAAGGAAGAAGCCGAGCAGATGCTGAAAGATTCAAATGCGAAAATTGAGCAGACCATCAGAGACATCAAGGAAGCGCAAGCCGAAAAAGAACGTACTCGCCTGATACGTCAGGACCTTGCTAACTTCAAGCGTGATATCCAAGAGGTTGACCCCAATCTTGCAGATGAGAAGATTCGGCGTCAAATGGAAAAGCTTGTTGCTCGCCGCAAGCGCAAAGAAGAGAAAAAGGCGCAAGGTGGAGAGAGTGCTTCAAAACAAGTTGCTTCCGCAGAAAAGCCAATGGCTGGCGACACTTCGCAGCAAACTCTTCAAGTTGGTTCATTCGTACGACTCAAAGGACAGACCACCATCGGACAAATACAGAAAATCACAGGCAATGAAGCCATTGTCATCTTTGGACAGCTGTCAACCATAGTGAAGTTAAAACGTCTGGAGCCTTCTGAGCCTCCTCGAAAGGAGAAGAACGTTGCCTCTACTTTTGTCAGCGTGCAAACACAGGACGACATTCGCCAAACAACGCTCAATTTCAAGGAACAACTTGATGTGCGAGGCATGCGAGGCGATGAAGCAATCCAGGCTGTTACCTACTTTATTGATGATGCCTGTGTTGCCCGTGCCTCAAGAATCAAGATTCTGCATGGCACAGGAACAGGGGTTCTTAAGACACTCATTCGCCAGCATTTAGCCACGATGCCGCCAGTTGCAGACTTCTACGATGAAGACATACGCTTTGGCGGAGCTGGCATCACCATAATTGAACTTATATGATATGAAAAAAATAACATTGTTTATCGGGGCATGGATGCTCATCGCTTCAGCGCAAGCAAGGCCCACATACGCGGACAGTACGGCACAAGCCCAACCTGCCGTTGAGAATGACAGCACTCCTGTCATCACGTCTTATCCCTACATTGCAGCAGGGTCTGACAATGCAGACATTGACACCCTCCTCATGCAGCTAAAATTCGGTGAAGCCGACGCTATGGCCAAGAAACTGATGGCAACAGCAAAACGCAGGAGAAAGCCTATAGACTCTTTTGAAAAAGATATTGCATATTGCCGGCTCGGAGAAAGCGGTTTGCGAGGAGTGGATAAACTCATCATCGTCGACAGCATAGTCATTGACAAGAAAGACTTTCTCAAGGCATATCCCATGCATGAAGACCTTGGGCTTCTGTCTATGACGGACAAAGGAGATGCCGTAAGCTACCAGACGCAACTCAACGGCATGCTCCTTACTCCTCAGTTGATGAAGGTCGAAGAAGGTGAGCAACTTCAGATGACACGCAGTTATCTTGAAAACGGGAAAGTCATAGAGGCTGAGACCGTCAAAGGGCTTGGAGTGGATGGAGACGTCAATTACCCGTTCCTGATGCCTGACGGACAGACCTTCTATTTCGCAGCACGCAGCAATGACGGGTATGGAAACTATGATTTGTATGTCACTCGCTATGACTCCGAATCCAAGCAATTCTATCAAGCGGAGAATATGGGCTACCCATATAACTCTTATGCTAATGACTACATGATGGTCATCGACGAGAATGCAGGCGTAGGTTGGTTTGCCAGCGACCGCTATCAATCCCAGGACAAAGTGTGTGTCTACACTTTTATCCCCAATCAATCGCGGCAGACAATTGATTACGAGTCTACAGACCTCGGCGTCGTCCGTGCTTCCGCCTCTTTGCATTCAATTGCCGCCATCCCTCTCACGGAGGAGCAGCAGCAAAGCAAGGCGAATGCTCGAAAACGCATCAAGAATCTTGCTTCCGCGACTGCGACTGCAAAGCACATGGATTTTGAATTTGTACTCAATGATGCAAAAACCTGTTACACGTTATCCGACTTCAAATCAGCCGAAGCAAAGAAACTGTGCAGCGACTGGATACAGAAAACGAAGAATCTTGCCGCTCTGAACGAGCAACTGCAGCAGATGAGAGATGTTTCTCCCACTGCACGACAGCAAATTCTCAATCTCGAAACACGCGTCGTAGAGCTGCAAGCCGAAGTGCGCAGCCTCGAGAAAAGCATCAGGTCAACAGAACTCTCACAACAGCAATAGCCGCTCCAGTACCTCCGAAGAGGTACTATAATACCCCTATAGCGGTACTCCAGTACCTCTTCGGAGGTACTGGAGTGGCAGAGAGCCTCAGCCACAATAAGCATCAACATTCACACATCCATACGCATTATGAAGACATTCCCACCTTCTGAACTCATTATCAATGAAGACGGCTCCGTCTTCCATCTGCACTTGCGTCCCGAACAGCTGGCAGATAGAGTAATCCTCGTAGGAGACCCAGCCAGAGTGTCAACAGTAGCCGCGCATTTCGACAGTCAAGAGTGCGAAGTGAGCAGCCGAGAGTTTCACAGCATCACGGGCATCTTCCAAGGCAAACGCATTACAGTTCTCTCTACAGGCATCGGCTGTGATAACATAGACATTGTCATGACAGAGCTTGATGCCCTTGCCAACATAGACTTTTCTACTCGTATGGAAAAGGAAGAGCATCGTACCCTTACCATTGTGCGTATTGGCACTTGTGGCGGTTTGCAGCCTTTCACACCAACGGGTACTTTTATTGCCTCAGTCAAGAGCATCGGTTTTGATGGACTCCTCAACTATTACGAGGGGCGCAATGAGGTATGCGACCTTGAACTGGAAGAGGCCTTCAGGCAACACATGGACTGGAGCCCGCTCAAAGGTGCACCTTATGTTGCACAAGCTGACCCGCAGCTGATAGAACAAATAGCCCAAGACGATATGGTGCGTGGCATCACGGTCGCTTGCGGAGGTTTCTACGGGCCGCAAGGACGACAGCTCCGTCTCCGAATCCAAGACCCCGATCAGAACAAAAAGGTTGAAGCGTTTGAACATGGAGGGTTGCACGTCTGCAACTTCGAAATGGAGTCCTCTGCCCTTGCAGGGCTTTCCTCGTTGCTTGGTCATCGCGCCATGACTTGCTGCATGGTCATAGCCAATCGCTACACAACCGAGATGAACACGAACTATAAGAACTCCATCGACACTCTCATCCAACTTGTTTTAGACAGAATATGAATGTAATAGCAATCATCAGTATTGGCATCATCATCTTAGCTGTTTTATCCCTATGCCTTGCGTTTATCTTCCTAATGGGCAAAGGGGACAAGCTCATCGCCGGATATAATACAGCAAGTGAAAAAGAAAGGGAGAAGGTCAATATTAGAAGACTTCGGGTGATTATGGCTATTCTGTCGCTAATCACAAGTGGATATCTGATACTGAAACTGCCTGGGTGCGATATACTTCCACGATTTGCTGACACCGTCATTTATCTTATCATCATCTTTACAGTTGTGATTCTCGCCAACACTTGGTGCATAAAAAAGTAGAACTATGACCTCATTCGAAAGCGACTACAATAATGGAGCGCACCCCGATATCCTCCATCGTCTCATAGAAAGTAACAGCCTCTCTAGCTCCTCATACGGCAATGACCAATGGAGCGAATCGGCACGCAACAAGATAAGGGCAGCCACAGGCTGCCCCAACGCCACCATCTTCTTCCTGACTGGCGGCACACAAGCCAATGCAACCGTCATCGATGGCATGATTGACTCCTACGAAGGTGTTGTGGCTGTCGAGACCGCTCACATCAACGTGCATGAATCAGGGGCTATCGAAGCGTTCGGGCACAAAGTGCTCACCCTGCCTTCGCATAGCGGCAAGATGGATGCAGGCGAACTGCGCAGCTACCTCCGTGCTTATCATGCAGACCCCACATGGGAACACATGGTCTATCCAGGCATGACTTACCTCACCTTTCCCACTGAGCTCGGAACCATATACAAAGCCTCTGAAATAGAAGAGATGTACTCCATCTGCCAAAGCTACAACATCCCTCTGTTCATTGACGGAGCACGCCTTGGCTACGGACTTATGTCGAAAGAATGCGACTTCACTCTCCCATGGCTTGCACAGCATTGCGATGCATTCTACATTGGCGGAACAAAGGTTGGCGCACTTTGCGGTGAAGCGGTTGTGTTTCCGCGCGGTAATGCTCCACGCCACTTCTTTTCCATCGTGAAACGCCATGGAGCACTTCTGGCAAAAAGCCGGCTTGCAGGCATACAGTTTGAGGCATTATTCACAGACGACTTATATTTCCGCATAGCTCAACAAGCAATCAGCAAGGCTATGGAACTCCGGGCTTTATTTGCCGAAGCGGGCATCCCCATCAAAGAGTCACCAACCAACCAGCAGTTTGTCATCCTCACAAACAAACAGATGGAGAAGCTGCGCACTCAAATCCTTTTTGAAACATGGGCGCCTGTCGACAACACGCAGACGCTCTGCCGTTTCGTCACCAGTTGGGCAACAACCGACGAGGACATGGCTCAACTATCAATAGCACTTAAAAATCTCCAGAAATGACATCAGCTGAAACTATATGCGCCATTGCCACAGCGCCAGGAGGTGCCATCGGCATCATTAGAATATCAGGCAGCCAAGCATTTGACATCGTCAATAGAATATTTTCTAAAGAAATCTCAGGCGTTAAGCCCAATACGATGCATCACGGATTCATTATCAATGGCAGCGAAACCATTGACGAAGTGGTCATCTCCCTGTTCAAGGCTCCCAAAAGCTACACGGGAGAAAATATCGTCGAAATATCATGTCATGGCTCACGATACATTCTCAACAGCATCCTCGAACTGCTCATCCAGCAAGGCGCACGGCTGGCACAGCCTGGAGAGTTCACCCAACGCGCCTACCTGAACGGAAAATTGGACCTGTCTCAAGCTGAAGCTGTCGCTGATCTCATTGCCTCAACAAACAAAGCGACCCATCACCTTGCCATGTCGCAACTCAAAGGGCACTTCAGCAATCAACTTGCTCTGTTACGTGACCAGCTGCTGCACCTCACCACGCTCCTCGAACTTGAACTGGACTTTTCTGACCACGAAGAACTTGAATTCGCCAATCGAGACGAACTGCTCAATCTGGCAAAAGGCATCGAGCGGCATATGCTCCGATTAGCTCACAGTTTCGAGACGGGACAAGCCATCAAGCAAGGAATCCCCGTTGCGATTATTGGAAAAACAAACGTAGGGAAATCGACCCTCCTCAATCAGCTCCTCAAAGAAGAACGAGCCATCGTTTCCGATATACATGGAACCACGCGTGACACCATAGAAGACACCATAGACATAAAGGGAATTACCTTCCGTTTCATTGACACCGCAGGCATCCGCCAAACCTCTGATGCCATAGAACAAATAGGCATAGAAAGAACCTTCAAGACTATCGAACGAGCACGAATAGTCCTTTGGCTCATCGACTCACACCCTTCCCTTGAAGAAATTAAAGAAATTCATGAAGTATGTAAAGATAAATCGCTAATAATCATGCAGAATAAGATTGATAAATGCAACACGAAAGCATCCTCCTCTTTCTTGCAAATCAGTGCAAAATACGGCACAAACTTAGATTTGCTTGAAACATCAATCTATCAAGCTGCCAACATTCCAGAGATTAGTGAAAACGATGTCATTGTCACTTCTGTTCGTCACTATGAGGCTCTACGCCATGCCCTTCACAACATCCAACGTGTCATCGACAGCCTCAACCAACAACTTTCAGGAGACCTTATCGCCGAAGATCTTCGCCTCGTCCTATCCGATCTGTCTGACATCACAGGAGGCGCCATTACCCCCCAAGAAACCCTCAACAATATATTCAGTCATTTCTGCATCGGAAAATAGTCTAATTGCAAAGAAACACATAAAATCTGCAAAAATAAGCCTGTAAATCCCTTGTTTTCAAGTGTTAAAGATTGTTCGGGTTTTTGCAGATTTTTGATTTAGGTATTGTTTGTTTGCAGATTTTTGCCTAACTTTGTCCCCCAGATGTCCCCCAAAGAGTGACGCACCCCTATTTTTTGTCCCCCGAAAGATGGTTTTTTGTCCCCCGTGGCGACATTTGGTAGTAACTCGTTAAAACTATAAAGGCAATGGCAAAGAAACAAACATCAACAACTCAACGAGGACAAGTCAAGCTTCGTGAAAAGAAACTGGCAGATGGAAGTTCCAGTCTCTATCTTGACATCTACTCTAATGGCAAGCGAGTGAAAGAATATCTGAAGCTCTACCTTGTTGTTCCCAATACTGCTATAGAGAAGGAGCAAAACCGCCAGACCTTAGCAGTAGCTAATTCTATGCGAGCCAAACGTGAGCTTGACCTATTTAGTGGTAAATATGAAATAGGACAGCCCAAACAGGAAGGAGTTCGATTCCTTGATTTTTATCGCCAGATGTGCGAAGAACGTTTGAAAACTCCTGACACTTTGGGTAATTGGGGCAACTGGCACAGTTGTCTTAAACATCTCGAAATATATTGCGATGAGTTTACCACTTTTGATGATATTGACGCTGCTTGGATTCAAGGATTCAAAGATTATCTGAACACAGCAGAGAAAGATACCAGAAAGCGTGGTGGTTCTAAGCGTGTTTACGCTTTTGAGGGTTTATCACAAAACTCAAAAGTTTCATATTTCAACAAGCTTCGAGCATGTATCAATGAAGCATTTGAGAAAGGCATAATCACTAAGAATCCTATTAGAGGTATTGATGGATTCAAGCAAGAAGAGGTTGAGCGCGAGTACCTGACGATTGAAGAGGTCAAGAAGCTTGCAGCCACACCATGTAACTACCCCATCTTGAAGGCCACCTTCCTCTTTTCATGCCTCACTGGGCTACGCAAGAGTGATATAGAGAAACTTACTTGGGGTGAAATCCACAAACAAGGTAATTTCACTCGTATCATTTTCAAGCAGAAGAAGACAGGTGGTCAAGAATATCTGGACATATCAGAAGAAGCAGTTGCTTATCTTGGTACTCGACGGAATGATGTTGACCGTGTATTTGAAGGATTCACATACGGCACTTGGATATCTCTTGAACTAAAACGTTGGGCTCTTGCTGCTGGTATAACTAAGAATATCACGTTCCATTGTGCTCGTCATACCTTTGCCGTAATGATGCTTGACCTTGGTGCTGATATATACACAGTATCAAAATTACTTGGTCATCGTGAACTTTCCACCACTCAAATATATGCGAAGGTGCTTGATAAGAACAAACAGGCAGCCGTAAGTTTGATTCCAAAGATATCTGATTAAGTAACCCTTCATACATTATAATATGATTAGCAGACAAGAAGCAGTACTAAGCTTTGTGAAGTTCAACAAGTTCTTCAAGCAGCTTAATTATGATATAGGTGTGACGGGCAAGGTTCACCTATCCCAATATGCTGACGAGTTAATGGAATTTGAGCAATGGGTTGATAACGTTATAGAATACGTTCTGTTCAATCCAGATCCAAAAATCATTGATTTAATCAGTGCACTGGGTTCGTCAGAGATTATCAGGAATTATGCAGAAGAAGGAAAAGCAGTTTTAGAAGCCAGCACATATGATGCTTTATCAAAAGTTATTGACTCTACGGCAAAACTGCTGTCACTGGTAAACGAAAGCATTGAAACATCTAAAGGCAAATTTACCAGCCTACCTGAGGCATTTGCTTTCCAAGATGCAGAAAATCTATTTCTGAGAGCTGTGAAAGCTGGTTATCTGACCTCAGATTTCCAGCCCAAAGGAGATACAGATCTATATACTCTCAAAATTCTTGGCTTTGCCATCGGAGAAGAATTAAAATTGGCACCAAGACATAAATGGTCACACTTCGAGGAGCTATGGAATATTGATTACGCAAATAAGCTCTCCTCCGTTCCTATCAGTGCCAAGCAATTTCAAAGAGCAAAGACTCTTATGGAATTATACCCAGAAGTTGACTTCAACTTGCTTATTAAACCCAAAGAAGATTCTTTCTTTACGGCGGCATACGGCAATAGAAAGATTCGCACTTTGTACAAAGAGCTTGTGGCTTATGGATATATAAGCAAGGAAACCGATTACGACAAATTCCTTAGTATTTTCAATCTCGGTAATAGTAAATTCGTGCGTCCTGTTGAATGGATAAGCGACCAGCGTCACCTTGCCTATTTCATACATCACACGTTTACAAAGACAAATAAAAACTGCTGGGTCAAGGCGCATGCATGTTTCACTATCAATGGTGCACCACCTAATTTAGGAACTATGAAGAGCGGAATTGTTTCGTTACAAAGGAAGCCTACATATGAAACATACGATTTAGTTCTTAAACGCATCGCCTCAGAATATAATAATGAATAGCCACTATTTGTGGTATATTCAATCTACAACAAGGGTGGACAAATTTGATATTTGTTCACTTTTGTTGTTTTTTATACACCTATGTAGAATGACTGCACAGTCAATTCGTACCTTTGCCCTTCAAATTGACTTAATATGTGCGTAGAAATGGTCAATATAAACATTCCGATAAGGCTGTCTAAGCATAGAGCAAGACAGCCTATGCGTTCTCTATGTATATGTACAGAGAGAGACTTCTTTTGTTGCTATCAGACGATGAAAATACATATTGGCGAAAGCCTTCAATTCATATTTTTATTCACTTTAATAAACATCAAAAGCAATGAGAAAAGAAAATTTCTCTCTCTCTCTTTTTCGAGAGACTTACGTGGTCAGGTCATCTGACCGCTGCCAAGAGTGGTAATTCGGGCTTACTCGAAATGCTCCACGAAGCCTATGACCTCTATCAGGTAGAAGTTGTTAACCAGGGCAAAATTTATCAGCGTTATGCTGATGATTTTGTCTATAGCCATGAGTTCCATGATGCCATTGATGCCTGGAGCAAGAATGAGCATCAGAAGAACTATCACATCCTTTATTCTTTGCTTACCAAGCGTCGAGACCTTGTTGAGCAATTCTTTAGTAAGGATAACGTAAGCGACGCTGAGTTGATGGAAATGCTACATCTTTTCAACACGACTCTTCCATCTTCTCGCAACTATGTAGCACCAACCAAAGTAAGGGAAGCAACAGATTATAATCTATGTGCTTGTTTGGAGCATTCAGATTTGGCTCTTCTTGCTCGCTGCTGCAATGAAGCAAGAGTATTCAGTGAAATTATCGATGCTGACGATCTTCTTTCTCTTTTGGATGGCAAAATGACAATGCCATTGCATTCGCGCAACAATAGACTTGTTGCATTCTTCTTCGATCAATTATCCATCTACAACCTTATTATTCGTAACTGGCAGAACGTCATTGCTCATCACTGCAGCATTGTAAGCTCAACTGGCAAAGGGACATTAACACAAAAGTCCTTGTCATCTGCGTTATATTCTATTGTAGATTTAGAGATGTCAGCACAAGAGAAGATCATTGATGATATAGTTAAGTCTGTCGGTCAGAAATATCAAAGAAAAAGAAACACGAACAAATAACTGCAAAGAAATGGTAAGGGAGTAAACGAGAGAATCACCTTGGTTCTCATTTTTCTCTCTTCCCCATGAACATTTTTACAAGTACTTTTGCCCTCCGTAACCGGTTTACAATGGTAACGGAGGGCTTCCTTCATTTTTGTTTAACTTAAATAGAGATATGGATGAGACGTAAGACTTTATCAGACAGTACTCTGGAAATGATTGTTTCTATAGACCAACGTCTAACCGAGCTTATTGCCAGTGACATTCCCAAACGTCTTCATTGTATTGAAGAAAAGCTGGATTATATCAATCCAAGATTGCTAACGATTGAGCATGTTGACAGGTTCTATAGTGAGGTCAAGACCGTTTTGTCAGTGGCAGAAGCGTGTGATTATCTTGGAATTACAGAATCTCACATGTATAAACTTACCAGTGGAGGGAAGATACCTCACTATAAGCCAACAGGCAAACTTATATACTTCAGTAGAAGCGAGCTTGACGATTGGTTGTTACATAATAGAGTGTTTAACGAAATAGATCAAGACAATGAGCAAAACAGACACATTGACCAAGAATCCGAATGAAAATGTTCAGATTATGAGTTTACTTGATAGGCTCGAACAAGCCAAAAGTATTCTCGATCAAACTGCTGAGATAGAAGAAGCTGTTAACAAGCTTAACAATCTTGAATATTTCCTCAGAAGGTTTGGAACTCTTAAAGAGCTTACATCACACTTGCTTTTCATAGAAAGGAAGATGTACATCTTAAAGGAATACCTCTCTGTTAATGAGGCAGCAGACTATCTTGGGCTGTCATCAAGCCTTGTATATAAGTTAACGAGTAAACACGAATTACCTGTATACAAGCCCAATGGGAAAACTGTATTTATCCGAAGGGATGACCTTAACAGGTGGATAGCTAAGCATAAAGTACTATCTGACGAAGAGATAGAAGAATATGCAGCCACCCATATGGATAAAGTATTAAAAGGATTGTACACTAAAAACAAATAAAGATGATGGACATAACAACATTAGGCAATCAGAGAATTGACCAGAAGACATTTGAACAACTATTAAAGCACATTAAGCTGAAGGTTACTGAGGAATACTCCTTTCCCCCAGAAATCATCACATGCGGAGGAGCAACTATAGCAACTCTTGGAAACTTCAGTGCTTCGGTCGGCAAACCAAAGAGTAAGAAGACGTTCAACGTCTCTGCTATTGTTGCTGCTGCCATATCTGGGAAAGAGATTCTTGGATATAAAGCTCACTTGCCTGAAGACAAGAAAAAGATTCTCTATATTGATACGGAACAGAGCAAGTACCATTGTCATAAGGTTCTGGAGCGAATACTGAAGCTGGCCGACCTCCCATTGAACAAGGAAAGCGGACTCATCGACTTCTTTGTTTTGCGTGAGTACACTCCTGAACAGAGACGCGACATCATCACCCTGGCATTACGTGGTGATTCACGATATGGCTTGGTTGTCATCGATGGAGTCCGTGACCTGCTCAGGGACATTAACAATCCAAGTGAGGCTCTTGACATTATCAATGATCTGATGCGATGGTCAAGTTTCTATGACCTTCACATTCACACAGTGCTTCACTTGAACAAAGGCGATGACAACACCCGTGGCCATATTGGTTCCGAGTTGAACAACAAGGCTGAGACTGTGCTCCAGATTACCAAGAATATTGATGACAGCAACATGAGCGAGGTGAAAGCCATGTTCATTCGAGACAAGGAATTCGCCCCTTTTGCGTTTCGCATCGACAACAACGGTCTTCCAGACTATGTGGAAGGCTACAAGGCTGAACTTGCCAGACGTGACAAGAAGATGCACTTCTCCAGATTAACGGAAGAACAGCATCGAGAGGCTATTGAAAGCGTTGTTGGCGATAATGCTCCACTGGGTTATTCAAAGATGATCAATCTTCTGATGGATGGTTATTCTAACATTGGTTATTCACGAGGTCGAAACACCATCATCAGCTTGCTCCGATACCTGATTGAGATGGGACTGATACTGAAGACTGATAAGGCTTACCAGTATGTCCCGCTGAAACCAGAATCGGAAAAACAGCCAGAAGATACTGATGAAGACGGTTTAGTTTAGTTTGGCTGTTTATATATATGTACTGACATACTTACAATGTAAACTATGAACATATCACAAGCCAAACTCATAAATTTAGTGGACTTTCTTAAACAGGAAGGACACAAGGCAGTAAAGCAGAGGGGACACATATATTGGTACAACTCCCCAATCCGTAGTGAGAGCTCACCTTCTTTCAAGGTTGACTCCAGCCGAAATGAATGGTATGACTATGGTTTAGGGGAAGGTGGTGACATCCTCGACTTAATAAAAGGTCTATACAATGTGAAGACCACCAGTGAAGCCCTTACCATACTCGCGCCTAAAAGCAATTCATTCATTAACGCTATCTATCATCGGAAAGATGCCCCACCAAAAAGGCAGGAGTCCGGGCAGATGCATAATATAGCGTACCATCCTCTTACACATCAAGCCCTGTTATCGTATATGCTGAAGCGGAAGATTGATGTGAATCTAAGTCGTGTGTATTGTTGCGAAGTCCATTATGACCTGCACGATAAGCACTATTTCGGTATCGCTTTTCGTAATAGAATTGGAGGGTACGAAATCAGGAACCAATATTATAAAGGATGTATAGGCCATAAAGATATAACTATTATTCGGAAGAGTAAAGAGGAGATTCAGGAGCATATCATAATTTTCGAAGGTTTTATGGATTTCCTTTCATACATGATGCTCTCCGACATAAAGAGCAGGCGTATCTGTTTGCCATACCAATGTGATTATATGATATTGAACTCCATCAACTGCCTTGATAAGGCTTTGAGTGAGCTTCCTTCATATAAATATGTACACTCGTATCTCGACAATGACGATGGTGGCAAGCGCACATTTCAGTCTATGAAAGAAATTCTTGGTGATATTGTCATTGATGAGACGCACAGATTCAATCCTTATAATGATTTGAATGACTATCTCGTAAAACAGCCTAATTCCGAACTGTAGCCATCTTGTGCTGCCATGTATTTAAGGAGTCTCAACCGAGGCTCCTTTTTTTTGTTTATATACATTTTCGAGTATGATATTTTCTGCAATATTATACTCAAAACTAAACTCCTGTTAATATTCGATTGTAATTCAAATTTTCTTCATTTTATATTGATTTATCTATGTTTCTTTGCACTCGCAAATTTTAAGTCGAACCAAAAATTCAAGTATCAAAATGAGTGCATTTGCCATATTCGTATTAGTTCTGACAGTCATCTATGTCATCTACTATTCCGCAATCATCATGCAGGATTTGTACGCGAAGAAAGATGCTCCCAAAACAGAAGAGGAAGACTTTGATGTCAGTCAGATGCAGAATCAGGAAGAACCTATTAGCATTACTGAAGATGCTAACGGATTCCATCTTAATGGTGATACCACTGAAGAACAGGAAGAACCATCGTCCGTCACTTGGATTGAAAATGATGACGATGCAAACAAGTACCAGGAAAAGATTCAGAAGGAACATACCAGTGTCGAGGAAGAATGCCAGCGTTTGCAGGATTCCATGGAAGACGTGGATGTTGACAGCACAGGTGAAACTGAGGCTGATGTCATGGTGAACATGCTGCTTAACCAGAAGCCTGGTGGTCCAAAAATCTTCTATTCAAGGGAAAACGTATGAAAACAGGTTTGGGTGTAACACATAAGATTGTCGGTTTTTGTTCGGCTGGCATCCTGCTCTTCCAGCCAATGTTAGCATCTGCCAAATGCGGAGGTGTTGACTATAGCTTGGGAGCGGATGCTTTGGCGAATGCGCATGACTATACAGTTACAATGATGCTGTATGTGGTCTATCTCTCCTATGCCATCGCTGCTATCGTTGCCATCATTGGTGCATTGCAGATTTATTTCAAGATGACAACTGGAGAAGGTGACATCACTAAGAGCATTATGATGCTCGTCGGAGCTTGCCTGTTCATGATAGGAGCATTCATCTTATTCCCAGCCTTCTTCGGATATAACATCATTTAGGATAACGAACACGATAACAAACAGGATAACAAATAAACAGGATAACGAAAAATCTCAAATGGCCAAGAGAGAAGAATCGTGTGAATAGTAATTAACAAAATCTGTAAAACGTAAGAAAGAAATGAAGAAAATTAAAAAGTTTGCTAAGAATCTCTTCAGTGCCAATCGTGTGAAGATGCTCGCCATGATGCTTCTTTGCGGTACTGCCGTAACCTTTGCGCAGAACGCAGCTGGTGACTACACCGCAGGAACCAATGCCCTCTCCACCGTCACAGAGGAGATTGCAAAGTATGTTCCTTATGTAGTGAAGTTGTGCTATGCCATCGCCGGTGTAGTTGCCGTTGTCGGTGCGATCTCCGTGTACATCGCAATGAACAACGAGGAGCAGGACGTGAAGAAGAAGATTATGATGGTTGTCGGTGCTTGCATCTTCCTCGTTGCAGCTGCACAGGCTCTGCCTCTCTTCTTCGGTCTCTAAACCAGATTCAAGCGTAGATACACACTATGGCAGCAGGAACAGAACACAACGAATATGTCAATTACCCAATGTTCAAGGGGCTTCAGAAACCTCTGGAGTTCATGGGCATCCAAGGGCGTTACATCACATGGGCAGCTTGCGCTGTTGGCGGTGCCATTCTTGGCTTCATCATTGCCTACTGCATCTTGGGATTCGTTGCTGGTTTGATTGTTCTTGCTGTTTCTCTCTGCACGGGTGCCGGACTAATCTTCTTCAAGCAGAAGAAAGGTCTGCACACGAAGAAAGAAGACCACGGTGTGTTTATCTACGCTTGTTCACGAAGAATGTAATTTTCATCGAGTGTAGTTAATGAGCAAGTGTATTGAAATCTGAATAAATGTAATCGGTAGGCTCGCCCCTTCGACAGGGTGAGTCTGCCTTAATTTGGAGATAAGAATGATTCTATATGTCATCATAGCATTTACCGCGATACTCATAGGCATGGCCATCTCTGTCTATGCCTTTGGAACTGGTGGTAAGCGCAAGAAGATATTCCAGGACATCTACTTCTCCATCGAGGATGTAGATGGTATTGGTGTCCTCTACACGAAAACTGGTGAATATTCAGCTATAATCAAGATCGAGAATCCCGTTCAAAAGTACTCTGCCAATATAGACAGCTACTATGAGTTCACTCATTTGCTTACTGCTATTGCACAGACGCTGGGAGAAGGTTATGCCATTCACAAGCAGGATGTGTTTGTCAGGAAACAGTTCAAAGATGAGACCTCAGACAATCATGAGTTCCTTTCTGAAAGCTATTTCCGATACTTTACAGGCCGAACCTATACAGACAGTCAGACCTATCTGATTATCACTCAGGAGAACAAAAAGAGCCGTCTATTGTCCTTTGACAGCAAGAAATGGCGAGACTTCCTTGTAAAAATCCGTAAGGTAAAAGACCTTCTGAAGGACAGCGGCGTTGATTCCACCTATTTGGGGGGTGAAGAAGCTCGTCTTTATGTTGACCGCTATTTCTCTATGAACTTCAACGACAAGATTGTGTCGATGACCAACTTCAAGGTTGATGACGAGACTATTTCCATGGGCGATCGTCGATGTAAGGTGTATAGCCTCGTGGACGTGGACTGCATCAACATCCCTTCGGTTGTCAGACCATTCACCAATATTGAAGTAAACAACGTCGCTATGCCTGTTGATCTTGTGTCTTTGGTTGACAGCATCCCTTCAGCAGATGTGGTTGTCTATAACCAAATGTTCTTCATGCCAAATCAGAAACGTGAACTGGCTTTGTTGGACAAAAAGAAGAACCGCCATTCCAGTATGCCCAATCCGAGTAATCTGATTGCTGTTGAGGACATCAAGAAGGTGCAGGATGTTATAGCCAGAGAGAACAAACAGCTTGTATATACACATTTCAATTTGATTGTAGGTGTCCCCAAGGATGCCGACATTCAAAAATGTACAAACCATCTGGAGAACGCTTTTGGTCGCCTTGGTATTCATATCAGCAAACGAGCCTATAACCAGCTGGAGCTGTTCGTTAAATCCTTCCCCGGCAACTGTTATGGAATGAACCAGGACTATGACCGTTTCCTCACTTTGAGCGACGCTGCTGCTTGTCTGATGTACAAGGAGCATATTCAGCATAGTGAGGACACACCTCTCAAAATCTACTATACGGACAGGCAAGGTGTGCCTGTAGCCATTGACATTAGTGGAAAGGAAGGCAAAAACAAAATTACGGATAACTCCAACTTTTTCTGCCTTGGCCCATCTGGTAGCGGTAAATCCTTCCACATGAATAGCGTAGTCCGTCAGATGTGGGAGCAGAATACCGATGTTGTTATGGTCGATACAGGTAACTCTTACGAGGGGTTATGTGAATATGTTGGCGGTAAGTATATTAGCTATACCGAAGAACATCCCATCACCATGAACCCATTCCGCATCAAGCGTGAGGAGTTGAACGTGGAAAAGACAGGTTTCCTGAAGAACCTTATCATGCTGATATGGAAAGGTACGCAAGGAACAGTCACGAAGACGGAGGAAAGACTTATTGAGCAAGTCATCACAGAATACTATGATGTCTATTTCAACGGCTTCAATGGTTTTACTCCACCCCAACGTGAAGACTTACGGAAGGGGTTGCTCATTGATGACCGAAACAGGAATGTCAATAGTAGGGAAACAGAAAATGAGCGTATGGCACGTATCGAGGCACAGATTGACGAGATAGAAAGTCGCAGGAAACAACTTCCTGTAACCGAACTGTCATTCAATTCCTTCTATGAGTTCAGTGTGCAGCGTATTCCCGACATCTGTCAGGAAAACCAGATTCAGGGCATCGACATCAGTACCTATCGCTATATGATGAAGGACTTCTATCGAGGTGGCAATCACGATAAGACCCTGAATGAAGATCTGGATTCCACTCTGTTTGATGAGACATTCATTGTCTTTGAGATTGACTCCATCAAGGATGATCCGCTGCTTTTCCCCTTGGTAACGCTTATTATTATGGATGTATTCATCCAGAAAATGCGTATCAAGAAGAACCGTAAGGTGCTTGTCATTGAAGAGGCATGGAAAGCTATTGCCAGCCCTATGATGGCAGAATACATCAAGTACCTCTACAAGACTGCCCGTAAGTTCTGGGCAAGTGTCGGTGTGGTAACACAGGAAATTCAGGATATTGTTGGCAGTCCCATTGTGAAGGAGGCCATCATTAACAACTCCGATGTGGTGATGCTGCTTGACCAGAGCAAGTTCCGTGAGAGATTTGATGAAATCAAGGCTATCCTTGGTTTGACCGATGTGGACTGCAAAAAGATTTTCACCATCAATCGACTGGAAAACAAGGAAGGACGCAGTTTCTTCCGTGAAGTATTCATCCGTCGTGGAAGTGTTGGAGCCGTCTTTGGAGTCGAAGAACCCCATGAATGCTACATGACTTACACCACAGAACGAGCTGAGAAGGAAGCCTTGAAGCTCTACAAGCGAGAACTGAAATGCAACCATCAGCAAGCAATCGAGGCATATTGCCGTGATTGGGATCGTTCTGGTATTTCAAAATCTCTACCCTTTGCCCAGATGGTCAACCAGGCTGGACATGTACTTAACTTAAAGAAAAAGGAATCTAAATTTGTATAACTATGATTATCAATGATTTTACAACAGATGTTAGTACCCTTAACTTCGGTACATACAAAGAAACACAAGTTGTCCATGACACGCTTCACGCCAAGGGCGTTACAACCATTGGTGAATTGTGCCATCTTTCCAAGAAACACATCGAGGCACTTGGACTTGACCCATCACTCATCGAGTTACACCTGAAGAAAAATGGTTTATCGCTTGGCATGTGTGATAATGAACTCCTCCAACACCAAAGAATAGCTTCGGAACTGCTGAAAAAAGAAAGCGAGAAGCCCTCTACAAACAAACCAGCTGCCGACATTCAGGTGAAAAAAATCATAGCATCCTTCTATGATTTGGATGTTGATTGGTCTAATCGACATTTTGAACTTGCCAAAAGTTTGTATCTGTCTGACCATTGCATCTTCCGCTCTAAGGAGAAGAAAATGAGAAGGGCTTTCTTCTTAGCGAACAACATCCTTACTCAATATCATGCATTGACCACAGCATCGCTTGAATATCTGAAAAAGAAATAAACGATATGAAGAAGGTCTCTACCATAATAGTATTACTGCTCCTTCTGACAGGAACCATTCCTGTCAGAGGGCAGTACTACAGTGTCAACTTTGATAAGGAAACTGTAGCTAAGATGGTAGCATCCTTCAATACTGAAGCTGCCACAGAGATGTATTATGCAGACCAGATAGCCAAAATACGAGAGCATTATCAGGCTGCAGAGGTAGCTGCTGCTGGCATCTTCACGAGTAAGTTCCTTGACCGCAAGGCTTTGACAGACCTTGGACTTTGGACAAGCAGTACAGAGAACTATTACTATCGACGTATTTATCACATGGTTTCGGCTAAGATTATGCCGAAGATTTGGACTGTCGCTGGGATGATGCTCAAAAGTCCCCAAAATGCCTTGTATTGGGGTTCCTACCTCTACAAGGTTTGTGATGAGACGAAAAATCTGTGCTATCAGTTTGAGTCTATTGTCACCAACAGTAGCCTGAGCTTCAGGGATATTGCATTTCTTGAAATCAACGAGCAACTTAGGGACATCCTGAAGCTTTCAGAGCTTGGAGATGTGGATTGGAAAGCCATTTTGGATAATATCGGTGATATACCTTCAAATTTCAGCAAAGAGAGTCTTCAGGAAGACCTTGATAACCTCTATGCTATGGGCGTTAACATTGCCATAGCTGGAGCAAACAATCTTATCAACTCAATACAGGCAAATAGTAACTTTAGTGGCACTATCATGGATAAAACAGCCAGTGTCATAGAGATTGCTGACAACGTATATAACCTGTATGAGAACATAACGACCAATACAGGTGGTACTTTGCTTAATATGATTGGTGGTCATGATGCAGTAGCAAACCTATTCAATCTCTCCAATTATAATGCTACGGCATGGTTAACAGACTATGCCCGTGAGGGAATGGGACAATATTATACCCAGCATTGGTATATTTATCGTGTGGATAGAGGAAGTGTTAATCTATGCGACTACTACCCACCTACCGATGAAAATAGCATCCTTTATGGAGATCATTGGTATCGTATTGATACCAGAGACCCAGACTTCTATCCTAACAGCAGCCAAAGAGAAACCGCCTTGCAGAACTCAGAGAATCATGCCGGGTGGAGTCGTAGCCGAGTTCAACAGCTTAACGGCAGCAATGACGGCTTCTATTACTATATCAACTATTGGAGCAGTGCCTATATTCTGAGCAAGAGCCGAAGCGGACAATATGCCAAGGCTTATGCATACGAGATTCATGTCACAAAGTCTTGGAATAACACAGAAATCAAATATGAGGATGTCTTTGACTCCTATACGATGGATCTGGCTTCTTTCAAGGCTGGTCTGAATGCTCGTCTGGCTGACTATAATGACAACGAGGAAGGTTTCACCTACTACATCGGTTCAGATTCAAAGAAATACTATCAGGCAACCGATGCCCAGAAGATTGCAGGTTGCGAAACTGTCACTATCAGCGTGACCTGCCATGATGGAGCTAAACTTGGAGAGGGTTCAACCCAATACAAGTGCAGCAGTTGTGGTGGTTCTGTAAGTAACCACACCAAACAATGTGCCATGTCCACCTCCATCACAGAATCTGGATTTGACACTTCTGAACTGGATGGAAAAATCAGCGAGGCAGAGAGTAAGATTGCCATGCTTCAGTCTCAGATAGCTGCATTGGAAGCTCAAAATGCAGACTTAATCAAGAAGATTGCCAATGCAAGTATCAATGATGCCGCCACCTATAGGCAGCAATATAATGCCAACAAGAATCAGATTGCCTCTCTTGCATCAGAAAAGAGTAATTGGGAAAGCCTTTGGGCTCAGTATAATCAAGCCAAACAAGAGGCTATCAACAGTGAGTTTGCCCAAACAGATGACTATTATCGAATACCTGCCATCATGCAGGACTATAAGACAGCTTATAATCTTACATGGAATGGCAGTGGTTCCTGGGAGGGTAACACTTTCGTCCGCACTGCTACCATGCCAAACGTCAATGGAGTTATCACCTTCAGGGCAACAGTCTCGATAGCTCGTGGCCCGAAATATTTCCTTGGCATCAAGATACACCGTGCCATCGTACAGATAGCATGGACACTTACTACTAATTACAGCGATACACAAGTTGTAGCCGTCCTTGACCTCGATCCGCAGAAGAGCGATGCGGAAAAAGCAGCTGAAGTAAATGCCAAGATTGCAGAGATTGCCCGTGAATATCCCAACTGTGATACGTCTGTGGAATACGCAAAGAAAGAACCTGCAGAGGCTGACGATACGGATGACACATACCATCTTCTTTGGTCAAGCGACCGTCTGGAGATTGCGCGAGACATCGACACTCGCCTGACAAAGATATATGCAGACCTTGTTTCGTTGGAGAAAATGATGCATTACAAGCATTCCATCGTTGACATATTGAGGACTATAGCACCCTATATCAATGATGAACAAGGCCGCAGACTTACTCTTGTAGAGCAATGCAGGAAGCGTTGGCTCAGACATGCTGCCAATAGTAGCCATTCAGATAGTTATAACGGGAAATACGATGATGAAGATGAATAGAATAATAATCATAGCTATTACGCTCTTGTCATTGTTTCCTACCATTTCGAGAGCGCAGTTCGGTTTCGATATACCATCCGTCGAAGCCTATATCTATGACCATAAGGAACAGCGTAGTCTTCTGCTTGTTCGTTCTACCCTCGAAGCAAGCAACAAACTGCTGCATGACTATTCAAGTGACGCAAATATCGGCTATAAAGACATCAATGCCCAGCTCGACAGATACACTCGTGCCTTCGATGTCATAGATAAATTATATCAAACCTTGCGAACAAGTCTCAACGTATATAACACTTATGAGACAGTCAGTGACCGTATTGGTGATTATAAGGACATGCTTGAAGATTTCAACAAGAAATGTCTGGAGCGAGGAAACATTGTCAGTACCGATACGCTTATCATCACCATCAATGCCAGAGCTTTGGCAAAGATTGCTGATGAAGGAGACAATTTATATAAGTCTGTGAGTGATTTGGTTCTCTATGCCACAGGAGCTGCTGCCTGTTCTACGTCTAACTTAATCTTAGTACTGAGTAGCATAAACCAATCTCTCGACAACATAAAAAAGCACCTGAACAAAGCCTACTTCGACACATGGAAATACATCCAGGTTCGTATAGGATATTGGAAACGTCAGGTGTATCGTGCTAAGACAAAACAGGAGATTATCGAAGGTGCTTTTGGAAGATGGAAAGGAGCTGGCTACCTCGGATATTAGTTTATAACAGATATTAAATCATCGCTTTATGAGAAAATACATAATCTATTTGAAATCAATGACATTCTTACTTGTATTGATAGTAACAATTCAAGTAAAAGCACAGTCTTATGTGACCTACAATCACGATGAAGCCAAGATGAACCAGATAACGGTTCAGGAGATTGGAGCAGGATGCCTTACTCCCGATTTGTACTATTGGGCATTTCACAACAGTTACCGAAACTCAGCTGCATCGAAAAACAAACTGACCTATCGCGCATTGGCAGGACTCTCTGCCTATCCACAGGTAGAAGATGCAGACTCCATAGAGGCGGCATTAACGAAACGAGCAGAGATTGAAGCCTTGAATATAGCAGACCGCCAGATTGACATTGCCTGGTTAGCTGAAGGGTCAAAGATAATAGACAAGCTAAATGCTTTCCAGACGAACATCAACCGTATTGTCGGTGCTGGCGGTTCTATTCATGACAAAGACCGATGGAATGACTACTACCATATCTTTCAATGTGCCATCAAAGCTACTCAGGATGCTTATATGCCCAATGCACAGCGAAAGAAAGAGTATCTTGCCATCTATGCGGACATAACCAAACAGAATGAAACCCTGATTGCCTATCTTGTTCAACTCAACAAGAAAGCGAAAACGGCAGATCTTCTTTCCGCAAAATACAGCAAGCCAGACCATCGTGGAGCTATTGCTACGGCAGCTCACAATCGTTGGAGGGATGCCCGATGGGGAAATAATGGAGGCAACTCCAACAGTGGTTCAAATACTAATGGCATAATTATCCAAGAATAATATGGCAGATACGAATATCCTTTCAGACTTTGGCATCAACATCCTTGAAGAGGAGATTGATGATGTTATCTTCCAGACCAACGAGTTCCTTTGTGATGCTACTTTCACTGGTTCACAAGGGCCTTTCTGGTGGATATTGCAGATGTGTATGGCTCTTGCAGCACTCTTCTCCATCATTGTAGCAGCAGGAATGGCTTACAAGATGATGGTGAAACATGAACCGCTTGACATCATGAAGCTGTTCAAACCCCTTGTTGTCAGCATTATCCTATGCTGGTGGTACCCACCTGCAGATACAGGCATGACAAATAGCGGCAGCAGCTGGTGCGTTCTGGACTTCCTTTCCTACATTCCAAACTGCATTGGCTCTTATACGCATGACCTCTACGAGGCAGAATCCACTCAGATTGAGGATAAGTTTGCGGAAGTCCAGGAACTCATCTATACAAGAGATACTATGTACACAGCTCTACAAGCACAGGCTGATGTGGCTCATACAGGTACTTCTGACCCCAATCTTATTGAAAGTACAATGGAACACGCTGGTGTCGATGAAGTGACGAACATGGAACAGGATGCTTCAAAACTATGGTTCACGTCTCTTACGGCTGGAGCTGTCGTAGGTATCGATAAGATTATCATGTTGATTGCCCTGATAGTTTTCCGTATCGGTTGGTGGGCTACCATCTATTGCCAGCAGATTCTTTTAGGTATGCTGACGATATTCGGGCCTATCCAATGGGCTTTCTCGCTACTCCCGAAATGGGAAGGAGCTTGGGCGAAATGGCTTATACGCTACCTCACTGTCCATTTTTACGGAGCTTGTCTATATTTCGTCGGCTTTTATGTACTGTTGCTCTTTGACATTGTTCTCTGTATTCAGGTTGAACATCTTGAAGCCATTACGCAGAGTGAGCAGACAATGGCAGCATACCTTCAGAACTCCTTCTTCTCAGCAGGTTATCTGATGGCAGCAAGCATCGTTGCGCTCAAATGTCTGAACCTTGTCCCAGACCTTGCAGCATGGATGATTCCTGAAGGTGATACGGCATTCTCTACCCGTAACTTCGGTGAAGGTGTAGCACAGCAAGCAAAGGTATCTACCCAAGGTATGATTAGCAGAGTATTATAAATTTTCGAAATAGTAAAACTATGGTTATCAAGAATCTCGAAAACAAAATCAAGTTGGTGATGATAATATGCTCCCTCTTCTTGGTGGGCTGCATCATCATCAGCATTTCCAGTATCTGGACAGCTCGTGTGATGGTAACAGACGCACAGCAGAAAGTGTATGTGTTGGATGGCAACGTTCCTATCCTGGTTCAAAGAAGTACGATGGAAGAAACCCTCGATGTGGAAGCCAAGAGCCATATCGAAATGTTCCATCATTTCTTCTTCACGCTTGCCCCTGATGACAAGTACATCAAATACACGATGGAAAAAGCCATGTACCTAATTGACGAAACAGGTCTGGCACAGTACAACACCTTGAAGGAAAAAGGTTTCTACTCCAACATCATGGGTACGAGCGCCGTCTTCAGCATCTTCTGTGACAGCATCAAGTTTGATAAGGATAAGATGGAGTTTACCTACTATGGTCGTCAGAGAATAGAACGTCGTTCCAGCATCCTGACACGAGAGTTGGTGACGGCAGGACAGATAAAGCGTGTTCCTCGTACAGACAACAACCCTCATGGATTGCTTATCACCAACTGGCGTACCCTGTTGAATAAAGACATAGAGCAGAAAACAAAGATGTCATACTAACAACATACAGCTATGTCTTGGAAGAAAATGATTATGGGCGAAAAGATGCCCGACAAGGATGACCCGAAGTATCGAGACCGCTATGAAAGAGAGGTCGATGCTGGACGCAAGTTTGCCAGAGCAACAAAGATTGACAAAGCCGCTGCCAAAGTCCAGCAGTTTGCCAATGACCACAAGAAGCTCTTCTTAGCCATCGTCTTTGGTTTCATCATTCTCAGTTTCGCTGGAAATCTCATTCGCATGGGCAAGGTATATAATGCCCATCAGTCACAGAAATCCGCTACTGAAGTACAAGAAGAGTTGGTCAGGAACCGACATAAGCGAGTTAAGCACGCTATCAGCTCCGTCCACACCATGCCTGTAAGTGTAAACAAGGAGTTCAAAGAATCACAAACTAAAATCAATAAAGACAATGGACATTCTGAAGAAGATTAACTGGAAGCAGCCTAAATATATGCTGCCCCTCATCATCTATTTTCCTTTGCTTTTTGTCGGATATTTCGTCATTGACCTCTTCCATACGGAAAAGGCTGAGATACCAGACAACAGCCTTACTACTACAGAATACCTGAACCCTGTAATGCCTGATGCAAAGATGAAGGGTGACGGTATTGGTAACAAATATGAGAGTATGGTTAAGTCATACGGCAAGATCGATGACTTAACTGCAATGGAAAATATAGACAGAAACAATGAAGAAGAAAAAGAATCTTACGACTCCAAGTATTCAGACGAGGAGCGTCAATTGCTCGAATCCCAGGAAGCCGCGAAGCTCGCTGAGATTGAGAGACAACTACAAGCGAGTGCGCAAAAAGGTCAAGAAATCGCGAATGGTAGCGGCATGACTGAAGCTGACCGTCTCGCTCGTAGTCAGCAGCGTGAACAGGAAGCAATGGAGGAACTCAACCGCGCGCTTGCTCAGGCACGACTGCAAGGTCAGCAAGCAATGACACCTCCAACTGATAATAATGCTGAAAATACACCTGCAAACAGTCAACCTTCAGACAAAGTAGAAGGTAAAATCAGCGTGAATGAAAGAGCTGTTAAAGGTGTCTCTGATGATGATGAAGCACAGGAGGTTGTGAAGAAGGTCAAAGTCACTTCCGATTACTTCAACACTCTTACAGAGAATGACCCTGAGCCGAACCTTATCAAAGCCATCATTGATGAGAACGTAAAGGCTGTAGATGGTTCTCGTGTCAGGCTTCGTCTGCTTGATGATATTGAAATCAATGACATTGTAGTTCCCAAGGGAACGTACATCTATGCACTTATGAGTGGCTTTGGTAGTCAGCGTGTCAAGGGAAACATCAAGAGCATACTCATCAATGATAACATCATCAAGGTCAACCTTTCGATTTACGACACAGACGGATTGGAAGGTCTATATGTCCCAAGCAGTAATTTCCGAGAGGCCACGAAGGACGTAGCAAGTGGAGCCATGAACAACTCTTCGGCTCTAACGTCAAGTTCAACCACAACAGGAAACTCTCTCATTCAATGGGGCAACCAAGCAATCACAAATGCCGTACAGAAAACGAGCAATGCCATTAGCAAGTCCATCAAGAAGAACTCAGCAAAGCTTAAATATGGCACTTTTGTCTATCTGGTCAACGGCAAAGAGAAGAAAAACGATTAAAACAATTTTCAAATAAAATGCACATGAAGACTTTCAAGAAAATCGGCACATCACTTATCTGTGCTTTGTTTGCAATGCCTCTGATGGCACAGCAGACGTATGAAGAGATGGAACAACTCACTGTTAACGAACAGGTGACTACCGTCATCACGGCTTCTGAGCCAATTCGTTTCGTTGACATCAGTACCGACATGGTGGTTGGTGACCAGCCCATCAACAACACTATCCGACTGAAGCCCAAGGAGGGAGCACATGCCGACGGTGAGGTACTTGCCATTGTCACCATTGTCACTGAGAGATACCGAACCCAATATGCCCTTCTCTATACAACCAGACTTCAGGAAGCTGTTACTGATAAGCAAATCCAGCCCGACGAGAGAATAGCTTATAACAATCCATCCGTATCAATGAGTACTGAAGATATGGCAAAGTATGCCCGTTCAATCTGGAACTCGACTGCACGAATACGCAATGTCAGTACCAAGCAGCATAGAATGATGATACGTCTAAACAACATCTATTCCGTTGGAGAATATTTCTTCCTTGATTTCTCTGTGGAGAACAAGACGAATATTCGCTTTGATATTGATGAAATGCGCTTCAAACTGGCAGACAAAAAGCAGTCTAAGGCTACTAACTCTCAGATTATCGACCTTACTCCTGCCTTTGTCCTCGACCAAAGCAAGACGTTTAAATATGGCTATCGTAACGTCGTTGTGCTGAAGAAGATGACCTTCCCCAATGACAAGGTGCTGTCTATCGAGATTTCAGAGAAGCAGATTAGTGGACGTACCATCATGCTCAACATTGACTATGAGGATGTCCTCTATGCCGATTCATTCAACGCTATTTTACTGAAGGAGGACTAAACAATGAAGAAGTTATTTGCTATTATCGTCATCTTGGGTTCTATTTCCCTTTCATCTTTTGCTCAGTCACATAGTGACAGGATTACCTTAGGCATGGGACTACTCTATGAGCGTGGACTCGATGCTACACTTGCATGGGAACACGAAACCAAGTACCATAACGCTTGGGAATACTTCGTTAATGGCTATCTCAAATGGGACGAGTGTGAAAGTTGTGGGCATGTGTGTCCTGAATCATTCTGGAAGAACTACCGAACATGGGGTGTTGGTGTAGCCTACAAGCCTTGTGTGTGGCGAGGTCGTAACAATCATGGCAATCTACGCATCGGAGCCAGTGCTGGTAGTAATACAGACAAGTTCTTAGGGGGCATCCACGTTGGCTACGAGCACAATTATGCGCTTAGACACGGATGGGTGCTCTATTGGCAAGCAAAATGTGACTTGATGCTGTCTGACAGAAAGGACTTGTTCCGCACTGGAGTTACCCTCGGATTCAAAATTCCTACAAGATAATTTAACTTAATACAGAGTAAAATGAAGCTATTACATACTATCTGTGCTGCCCTGATGATGGTGACCATAACAAGTTGCGACGAACACCGTGAGTTTCCTGACACGGCAATGAAGACCTGTGACATACTATGTACAGACGGAAAGGTTGTGCGCTATGAAGACATGAAGAGTCAGGGGAAACAGCCTATTGCCGTGGTGTTTCATATCAGCCAGAATAATGAGACACAGGGAACTGGTTATGCCGTTTATCTTTGGGACATTGCACCTGAGGCTTACAGTGACAGTATCGGTGTTAAGCATAATACTTCGGCTAACATTACCGCTTTTGACGGGAACATGAATACTCATTCCATGTATTCCTCTGGGGTGTCTCCAACTGCCACAGCAGTCTTTGATTTGTGGCAATATGGACAGAGTGCCTTTATACCATCAGTAGCCGAGATACGTTTGCTTTATGGTGCAAAGAGCAAGGTAAACGACTATATCAAGAAGTGTGGTGGCGATGTCATATCTGATGATCCTGACGAGTGTTGGTATTGGACTTCAACGGAGGTGAAAGATATGGAATCAGCTAAGGCATGGTTGTTCTCTCTTGCTTCTGGAGCACTTCAAGAAACACCTAAAGAACAATCACATAAAGTACGTCCAATCATCACTTTGTACAATTAGAGTTTACAACAATTTAAGTAAGAAATGGAAGAAACCAAAGAACTTCAAACTGCCTATAAGATATTTCGCGCGGTCATCTATGTATCGCTACTCCTGGAGTTTTTTGAGTATGCTATTGACCCGGAACTGCTTGACTACTGGGGCGGCATAGTTTGCGATGTTCATGACCGAATCAAGCGGTGGTTCATCTATCTGGATGGTCATCTTATCTGGAGTAAGATTGCTACATTTGTGATTATATGTATCACCTGTATTGGAACCAGGAATAAGAAGCATTTGGAGTTTGATGCAAGACGGCAGGTGCTCTATCCCCTTGTCAGTGGTGTAGGTATTACAATCCTGTCCGTTTGGCTGTTCGGTTATCGAATGGACATGCGTTTTTACATGATACCGCTGAATCTCTGGCTTTACATGGCAGCTACCATCCTTGGAACCATTCTGATTCATGTAGCACTTGATAATATCTCGAAGTTCCTAAAGGAAGGGCTTCTGAAAGACAGATTCAACTTCGAGAACGAATCATTCGAGCAGTGCCAGGAACTGATAGAGAATAAGTATAGCGTGAATATACCTATGCGCTATTACTACAAATCGAAGTTTCGCAAAGGATGGGTTAACATTGTCAATCCCTTTCGTGGCACTTGGGTTGTCGGTACTCCTGGATCTGGTAAAACCTTCAGCATCATAGAGCCATTTATCCGTCAGCATAGTGCTAAGGGTTTTGCTATGGTAGTGTACGACTACAAGTTTCCTACACTTGCCCAGAAGCTATACTACCATTATCGCAAAAACCTTGCAGCCAACAAAAAGGCTGGCAGAGATTTCAAATTCAATATTATCAACTTCGTGGATGTGGAGTATTCACGCCGTGTAAACCCAATTCAGCAGAAATACATAGGCAATCTTGCTGCTGCCAGTGAAACAGCTGAGACATTGCTTGAATCTCTACAGAAGGGAAAGAAGGAAGGTGGTGGTGGCAGTGACCAGTTCTTCCAGACATCAGCTGTCAACTTCTTGGCTGCTTGCATCTATTTCTTCGTGTCATACAAAAAAGTGCCTTATGACAAGGATGGCAATCCCTTGATAGCAGAGATGACGGAGGAGCCCAAAACGCACAGACCAAAGCCAACAGGCCGTGTTTTCGACCATTCAGGCAGGGAGGTGGAACCTGCCTACTGGCTTGGCAAATACAGTGACATGCCTCATATCCTCTCTTTCCTCAATCAGGATTACAAAATAATCTTTGAGGTTTTAGAGACAGACCCAGAGGTTGCGCCGCTTCTTGGGCCTTTCCAGACAGCCATGAAGAATAATGCGATGGAACAGTTGGAAGGTATGATTGGTACGCTGCGCGTCTATACTTCTCGTCTGGCCACCAAAGAATCTTATTGGATTTTTCACAAGGATGGTGATGATTTCGATTTAAAAGTCAGTGATCCTGCGAATCCAAGCTATCTTCTTATTGCCAATGACCCTGAAATGGAGAGCATTATTGGCGCATTGAACGCCCTTATCCTGAACAGATTGGTCACTCGTGTCAATACTGGCCAAGGAAAGAACATACCTGTAAGCATTATCGTCGATGAGCTGCCTACGCTTTATTTCCATAAGATTGACCGTCTTATCGGTACTGCTCGAAGCAACAAGGTTAGTGTTGCGCTCGGCTTTCAGGAACTTCCCCAGCTTGAATCCGACTACGGAAAGGTTGGTATGCAGAAGGTTATTACGACTGTAGGCAATGTTGTTTCCGGCTCTGCTCGTGCCAAGGAAACGCTCGAATGGCTATCAAATGACATCTTTGGCAAGGTAGTTCAGCTAAAGAAAGGTGTAACCATCGACAGAGATAAAACCTCCATCAACCTCAATGAGAACATGGATAGCCTTGTTCCTGCATCAAAGATTTCAGATATGCCGACTGGATGGATAACTGGTCAGACGGCTCGTGACTTCATCAAGACAAAGACAGGGCGCAATGGTTCCATGAACATACAGGAATCAGCAGAGTTCCAGACTTCAAAGTTCTACTGCAAGACTGACTTTGACATGAAGGAGATACAGGCAGAAGAAGCCGATTACGAGAACTTCAAACTCCCCAAATTCTACAAATTCCCGTCTAAAGATGCCAAGGAGCGCATCTTGTATCAGAACTTCTGCCAGGTTAATCTCGATGTAAAGAACATGATAGACGAAATAAACAAATTCAAGACCAAATGATTTTCAAAACAGTATTAACAACCTTATTCCTTACTCTTTGCCTGAGCATTGCTCAGGCAAATGAGTCGCTAAAGCAAGCATCTATTTTTGCACTTCTATCTTGAACTTAGGAGGACAGGATTCGCAAAATGCAAAGCATTTGTGCATTTTTTGACTGTGTTTGTCCTTCAGTCTATATCCATTAGTTTGTGTCTATGACTTCTGTGAGTATTATAGCACTTCTTATAAACAGAAATATGAAATGCGGTATGTGCCTGAAACTGGTAGATGTTTAGGGAAAGGGGAGAAATAGGTTTTGTTTTTACTTCTTCACATTCTGCTGTATCCTGTGTTTTGTGAAACGGACGACCTCTATGTTGATATCTAATATACTGCGCAGGTCATATCGTCCGTGCCAATATCGTAGATGAGATGGAAGAAAATCTTTCTTTGGTTATCCGATAGAAGAATTGTTCAGAATGTAAGACACGATATATAAATATTGATGGCATTGTTAACCAATTCAAGTCATTCCTGCCTATCAACTGATTCTAAATAACATGGACTATTTATTCCCCAATATACTATTTGGGGTCAAACCCTATATAATTGCCTTAAAGTAAATGAGCAACCAACTATGGCTGCTCATTTTTTTGATAGCCATTTGTGCCAAATGCTATATCATTGCCTATGAAATAGTTTGCTGGAGAGTGTGCACTATCATGCAGAAACAAGATGTTGGAATAGAAGAGTCCGCATCGAAAAGAGTAAGTTATGAAGTTTTTCTTTTTCCTTAAATTTTCTTCGTGAGATTCATTATTGAAATGTCTCATTATTTCTCTTTCTCATAAGCATCGGCATGACAAACACCAATGCCACAAGAGAGAAGACGAGTCCGCTGATGGAGCCGATGGAAAAGGAGAACCAGAAACGCTCCTTAACTCCATCCATGAGGAAGGGAATGAGCCCCACTATCGTGGAGGCCACCGTCAGCAATATGGGGATAATCTTATGATTGTATGCCTTGATGAATCTTTTC
>JAUMXY010000043.1:0-6452 GCA_030528885.1 Bacteroidales bacterium
AGGTAAGAGTCTCACCGCGACATAGGTGAGAGTCTCACCACTTTTGAGGTAATTAAACACCCATTTTGACAATGTAACAAAAAAGAGTAATGATGGAACAAGCAAGCGACAACATAGTGGATATTCGCTACGAACAGACAGGGGCGGCGACAGCCACCAATGAACTGGGTATGCGCGAGATGCAGGCAAAGGCATACGAGGCAAGGGACAAACGATTTCTGCTGATTAAGGCTCCGCCAGCATCAGGAAAAAGTCGAGCGTTGATGTTCATAGCCCTCGACAAACTGATGAACCAAGGCTTGAAGAAGGTTGTGGTGGCTGTACCTGAAAAGAGCATCGGACGCTCGTTCAAAAACACGAACTTGAAGGAGCATGGTTTCTTTGCCGATTGGCATGTAACACCTTACTATGACCTTTGCGATGTGAAGAACGAGAAGGACAAGAAGGGACGTTTTGTGGAATTCTTTCAGCAGGATGCCTCGAAGGTGCTGGTGTGCGCCCATGCCACGCTGCGCAACGGCATGAAGGAACTGGCGGATGACTGCTTTGACAATGTACTGCTGGCGATAGACGAGTTTCACCACACGAGTGCCGACGCATCGTCTAATTTGGGCGATGTGGTGCGCCGCGTAATGAACAACTCCACAGGGCACATTGTTGCCATGACGGGGTCTTATTTCCGAGGCGATGGCATCCCCGTGCTTCGGCAAGAGGACGAGGCGCGCTTCTACCCCGTCACTTACAACTACTATCAGCAACTGAACGGCTACCAATACCTGAAGAACTTGGTGTTGGGGTATCACTTCTATCGCGGCAATTATCTTGACCATATAGACGAGGTTCTGGACACAAGGAAGAAGACCATCATCCATATTCCCAGCGTGAATGCGAGAGCCTCGACTGGCAAAGGGAAATATGTCGAGACGGAGGACATCATGAGCGCTATCGGAAAGGTGGAGAGGAAGGATTACGACACATGTATATATAATGTACGCACGCAAGACGGGCGACTGTTGAAAGTGGCAGACCTTGTGGAAGACGACCCACAAGAACGTAACCGTGTACAAGGTTATCTGCAACGGATGAAACGGGCAGAGGACATGGACATCATTATCGCCCTCGGCACTGCCAAGGAGGGCTTTGACTGGCAATGGTGCGAGATGTGTCTGACTGTGGGTGTAAGAGGTTCGCTGACGGAGGTGATACAAATTATCGGCCGATGCACCCGCGACTGTGAGGGTAAAGATACAGCAAGGTTTGTGAACATGATAGCGATGCCAGAAGCGGCACAGGCTGACGTGAAAGTGGCTGTGAACGATTTTCTGAAAGCCATTACTGCCTCGCTGCTGATGGAGCAAGTGATGGCGCCAAGCTGGAAGTTCAAGACGGAGAATGATGATAGCGAATCCTCTCCACGCACATTGATTGTGGAGGGGTTGAAGCCGCTATCGAGCGAGAAGACCAAACTCATTGTGCAGGAACAGCTGGATGACTTGAAGGCAGCTATCCTGCAAAACGAGGCTGTAGTGAAAGCCATCAGTGGCTCGACAACGGCAGAAACCATCACATTGGGATTGATTCCGAAAGTGATTCGGGAACGTTATCCTGACTTGACAGACAACGAGGTGGAGGAAGTGCGTCAACGAGTGTTGCTGGACACGATGGTGAAGGGTAACGACATTGTGGATGAACACGGAAATCCCGTTTCTCTGTCGGATGACGAGCAAGAGAGCGAGGGCAACCGCCTTATCAAGATTGCCAATCGGTTCATCAACATTGACAAACTGAGCATCAATTTGATAGACACCATCAACCCATTCCAAAGGGCATACGAGGTGATGTCGAAGTCGGTGGATGCGCCTACGCTGAAGATTATACAGGATACCATTGCGGAACAGAAGTTCAATCTGACGTTGGAGCAAGCCATTAGCATCTTCAAAGGACCGCTAAAGGCATACGTGGCAGAACATGACGGGAAGTTGCCAAACATGGAAGATCCTAATCCGAAAGTAAGAGAAATGGCTGCAGCCTTGCAGATGATTAAGAATCTGAAAGCAAGGAAACTGGCAGGTTTGGAATATGAAGAACAATAAGCGTAATGGAATGGCCAAAACAACTATTGGAACTGTTTGACGACCCGCTGCTGGAAGGGGTGCGTCCAAAGGTAGCAGCACAGACTGCCACTGACCGTATGGCAACGAAACTGGCAGAAGTGAATGAATGGATTGCCAAACATGGCAGAGAACCACGGAAAGACGGCGAACTGAAAGAGAAAATGATGTGGGCAGCTATGACGGCATTGCAAAAAAAGAACTTGATGTAACGGCAATGGACATAGACAAAGAATTGGAAACGATATGGGAGGACCCTTTACTGGACTTGTCGCAGAAGGAGCTAGATTTGTTCGATTTTCCTTCTGACATGAAAAAAGTAATGGAGACTCGGAACAAAGCTGACTATGTGGCACAACGAAAGCAATGTGAGGACTTTGACCAATACAGGGACTTGTTTGTACAGGTACATGAAGATTTGAGGAAGGGTTGGCGCAGCTTGGTAAGAATATCAAAAACCGTCAATCTGCAAGCAGGACATTTCTATTTCATAGATGGACAAATGTTGCTTCTGGAAAGCATAGGAGAGACAAGAAGGAGCAGCAATTTCCTGCCAGATGCACGTACACGATGTATCTATGAGAACGGAACAGAATCGGACATTCTGCTCCAGACTTTGCGAAAGAATGTGGTGGGTAACGGTTATGCTGTCACAAATACAGATGAGGAAACAGAGAGACTTTTTTTCAAGCAGAAAGACATAACCGACGAGGACAAGGAAACAGGGTACATCTATGTGCTGCAATCGCTATCAGAAGATCCCAACATTAGCAAAGAGAAGGATTTGTATAAAATCGGCTTCACTAAAAACACTGTAGAAGAGCGCATTGCAAATGCTACCCATGAACCCACCTATCTGATGGCTCCTGTCAAAATTGCGGCTATCTACAAAGTGATAAACTTACATCCGCAAAAGTTTGAAGATTTGGTACATCAAATACTGAAGAATGTTCAGTTTCAAGTAAAAGTGATTGATGACAAAGGACAGCTGCACGAGCCCAAAGAATGGTTTGTCGTTCCTTTGAGCATCGTGGATGCAATCATCAGAAAAATCGCTGACGGAACAATCATCAACTATTCTTACAATTCGGAACTTCGTTGCCTGGAGTCTTTTTAATCTTCCACCCTATAGCAGCAACTAGCAATGTCATGAATGGGCTGATAAGATTGAAAAAGCTATAAGGAAGATAAACCAATGTGGGAACTCCAAGGACCGCGGCTTGGGTCATTCCGCAAGTATTCCATGGAATAAGCACAGAGGTGACTGTGGTAACGTCTTCTGTGGTACGGCTGAGAAGACGCGATTCGTAGCCCTGCTTCCTGTATGCATCGCGATACATGTCTGCTGTAAGGACAATGGAAATAAATTGATCTCCTGTGGTCAGGTTGAGGAAGATTCCTGTACAGGTGGTAGCTCCGACCAAGCTGAACCGAGTGCGCGCAAAACGGATGATGACGCGAGTAAGGCTCTCAATCATTCCACTTGCCACCATGACCGAGCCAAAACACATGGCACACAGAACGAGCCAAATGGTATCAAGCATTCCTGCCATGCCGCCTGTAGAAACTAGGTCGTTGAGTGATGCATCACCTGTTTCGATGGCTGTCGATCCATAGTAGGTGACAGCCAAGCCTCGTATCATAGCGGCAGGACTATTCAGTTGTTCCGAGCCTGCAATCTGTGCTAAAAGGTGAGGCTGCAAAATAAGAGCAACAGCACCTGCCATCAGAGCTGAAGAAAAGAGGATGATGGCAGAAGGGGCACGACGAACAATGAGAACGCCCGTCAAAATAGGAACGATGAGAGTCCACAAGGAGATATTGAAGGTCGAACTGAGCCCTTGCGTATATTGTTCTACTTGAACATCCGAATTTCTGCCTGTAAAGAAGCCTGCAACTAAGAAAATGACAGAGGTGATGATGAAAGTGGGAATGGTGGTGTACAGCATATAACGTATGTGTACAAAAAGATCGGTCCGAGTGGCAGAAGATGCAAGAATCGTCGTATCGCTGAGAGGAGACATCTTGTCTCCAAAATAAGCACCTGAGATAATAGCTCCTGCGGTCCAGGCTTCAGAGATGCCTAAAGCCTTGCTGATACCCAGAAGAGCAACGCCTATCGTTGCGACGGTTGTCCATGAACTGCCAGAGAGGAGCGAGACAAATGCGCAAATGAGGCACGTGCAGACAAGAAAGAACTGGGGCGAAATGATTTGCACACCATAATATATCAACGTGGGCACAATTCCGCTAATCATCCACGACCCGGAAAGCATTCCAACAAAGAGAAGAATGAAAATCGTGACAGAGACGCTGCCTATGGTTTTTGCGATAGACTCTTCAAATGCCTTCCAAGGAACCTTGCAGAATGCCATAGCGATAGCTACGCACACGGCGGAACCTGCAAGCAAGGCTATCTGGCTGCCTCCGCTGAGCGAATCGCTGCCAAAAAGATATATCACAATAGCCAGCAAGCCAACAAGCACCATAACAGGTACGAGGGCAAGGAGGGGATGTGGAGTTTTCATAGTGAACTTAAAAAGGAGGTCATCTACCCTTTCGCTGTGAAGCACGACTCTTCACACGCTGCCTTATTTCGGCTTTATGCTTAGCAGCTCCCGACTTATGAGCCCCTGTCTGATAAGCTTTCTTGCGCGCTTTAGTCTTTACTTTCGTTGGGTCTTCTTTCTGTTCAGAACGACCTTTCCCGAAACTGATGCCATTCATGATGGCATACTGAATTTCCTGATCTGTAGCCATGTATCAAAGGTTATTGTTAGAAAAGAGGTGAGGCTGTAAGATTACAAAGCTCTTTACTAAAACAAGAAGCCTCGCAATCTTACAGCCTCATCAGTAAAATCAATGATGGAAGAGGCGGATGCCTGTAAATGCCATGGCGATGCCATATTTATTGCATGTTTCGATGACATGGTCATCACGAACAGAGCCACCTGCTTGAGCGATGTATTGCACACCACTCTTATGAGCGCGCTCTATATTGTCACCAAATGGGAAGAATGCATCTGAGCCTAAACATACGTTAGTGTTCTGCGCAAGCCAAGCTTTCTTTTCCTCTGCTGTGAGAGGTTCAGGCTTTTCAGTGAAGAAATTCTGCCATACGCCCTCACGAAGCACATCTTCATATTCGTCACCAATATAAACATCGATTGTATTGTCGCGGTCAGCACGGCGGATATCGCTCTTGAATGGAAGAGCAAGCACCTTTGGGCATTGACGAAGCCACCAAATGTCGGCCTTATTGCCTGCGAGACGAGTACAGTGTATACGGCTCTGCTGCCCAGCTCCGATACCGATGGCCTGTCCATCTTTTACATAGCAAACAGAATTGGACTGTGTGTACTTCAAAGTGATAAGCGCAATTTTCAAGTCACGCTTGGCATCGGCAGGGATATCCTTGTTGTCTGTTGGTACATTGTCAAAGAGACTATCTGCTGTGAGGTCAATCTCATTGCGCCCCTGTTCGAAAGTAACGCCAAACACTTGCTTTGATTCTACTGGCGCAGGAACGTAGTTGGGGTCAATCTTAATGACGCAATAGGTCCCGTTGCGCTTTGCACGAAGAATCTCTAATGCTTCAGGTGTATAATCAGGAGCTATGATTCCGTCACTCACTTCACGCTTGATGAGCGTAGCAGTAGCTTCGTCGCAAGTATCAGAAAGTGCAATGAAATCGCCGAATGAAGACATGCGGTCAGCTCCACGAGCACGGGCATAAGCTGTTGCGATGGGAGTGAGAGGTATCTTAACGTCGTCAACAAAATAGATTTTCTTCAGCGTTTCGCTAAGCGGAGCGCCTACAGCTGCGCCTGCTGGGCTGACATGCTTGAAGGATGCTGCTGACGGCATGCCTGTTGCGGCTTTCAGTTCCTTGACAAGCTGCCAACTATTTAAGGCATCCAGCAAATTGATGTATCCTGGACGGCCACACAGTACTTCTATAGGCAGTTCGCCTTCTTCCATGTAAACACGCGATGGCTTCTGATTAGGATTGCAGCCATACTTCAATGCTAATTCTTTCATGGGGCTTAATAATTTGACAATTAAAAACTTCTTGTTATATGTTTCTTAGAGTTTGCAAAGATAGAGAAAAAAAACGGAAATAGAAAATTAGAGATTGATTATTATACCTTCACTTCGCTTTACAGTTGAAGAGAAATGCGTATTGGCCAAAGTAGCCATGTCTTGAGGGCACACGTTCGGAAAAATCCAAATAAATTTGGTTATTCTCTCACTTAATCGTACCTTTGGCAAAGCCGAAAGTACTGACGTTCGGAAAAATCCAAATAAATTTGGTTATTCTCTCACTTAATCGTACCTTTG
>JAUMXY010000043.1:6552-23656 GCA_030528885.1 Bacteroidales bacterium
ACGTTCGGAAAAATCCAAATAAATTTGGTTATTCTCTCACTTAATCGTACCTTTGCAGTCGAATTGTGCGCAAACCAATTTACACATTATTATATATAAGGGAAATGAAGCAAAAGACAAAGCTGTCGCTCGACGACTTGAACAAAGGTAATGTTTGGACCGTGAATCCAAGCGAACTGAGCCAAATGATTATTGACGCGAAGAAAAGGCGAGATGAATTTGCAGAGAACGAAAAGCACTATATGAACATTGTAAAAACAGTGTTCGACATTCAATACCTGAAGCGGGAAGAGACTGACAAGGTGAGCCAATTAGAAAACACTGGATACGAAATATTCTCCACTCCTGACGAGAACGGCAACAATGCCATTGCTATCAGAAAACGCCCCATCAAAAAGGTGACAGACTTGACGCTGGAGAACATCCAGCATTTGGAGCCATGGGAAGTGCTCGACTTGATCAGCCATAACATGGGAACTGGCTGGAAAGGGTTGCCACTCGCTATCCAAGACATTATCGAATCTGCATTTTTTGTTGACTGCACAGTCATGCCTATCAAAACGATGAGAAAAGAAGGGGGTATCATTGACCGCAGAAAAGAGGACGGATACGATGTGCTCGAAATTGAACGAGGTGCATGGATTGAGGGCATTTTCATGAAGATGAAGCCCAAGGTAGAGAAGGTGCACATTGACTACAGCATTGACGATGAGTCTGACGGCCGTAAGAAACGCCGCAAACAAGTTTCCGATGATGATTTCGAAGAAGAATTGGATTTGGAGGATGACGAGGACATGGATGATGAGGAATTGAAGAAATTGGACGGAAACGAGGAAGATGAAATTGAAGATGAAGAACCAGACGAGAACAACATCGAGTTTGAGGACATTGACGTCATTGATGACATTTCAGACGAAGAAGAGTAATCGTTTAAACTCCTAATAATAAAAGAGACTGGCTAAAAAGTCGAAAGACAGATTAGCCAGTCCCTTTTTCTATTTAAGAGTCTTTATTACAGAACAAAAATTGCAGAAATAAAAACGCACATATATAAAGCGTACCCCTCGGGTCCGACGGGGTGGACCCGAGGGGTACGGCATTGCGGACCCGAGGGGTACGCTTAAAAGAAAAAACAAAAAGAGAAAGGGGAACGCATGGCATTCCCCTTCTTGGTTTTACACATGAAACTTCTTTACCAATTAACCCATGGACGAAAATCGTAACGTCCTTGATAGTCTGCCGGTGCAATACGAACAGAAGTGTCTGTCTCTGACTTTCCAAGAAGGAACTTGTCAAGGAAAGCCTCAACTTCCGGATATTGATTGACTGGAAGCTGGCAATGTCCATGGCCAGGAACGATAGAATAGCCAAAACGGTCTTCTATACCAAATTTTTCCCAAACCTTTAATGCCGCATTTGCAGAAACATACATAGAAGGGTCTGCAAGCCATTCATAATCAGGATTTCCGAGGAGCAGCACTGCACGAGGGCAGCAAAGAGCAACCAGCTCATGGTGGTCATGAGGAAGCTTGCTCACATTGTCTCCACCAAAACCTTCTTTCAGACTTTGCTTGAACCAGTTATAATCAGTTTTATCCAAAGTCTCAACATTGCCTAAGGTACGAGAAAAGCGCCATGCTGCCGCTCCACCGCCACCAGGCTCTTGAGCTATGACCAACGCAACGCGCTCGTCGAATGCGCCACAGAAAAGAGCCATCTTGCCGGCATAAGAACAGCCCGTGACCCCGATACGGCTCATGTCAATCTTTGTCACTTCGGGACCTAACTTCTGCAAGCCATCCAAAAGGCGACTGAATCCCCAAGCCCATTCGCTATAAGCCCCGTTGTCTTTCAGTTCTGGATACAAACGGTCAAAAGCGTAATTTCCTCGTCCGGCAGGTCTGCCAAACTGAGAGTAGTTATTTACTTGACGCTCGAAAAAGACCATCATTGCAATATTTCTATCCTTAAAAAGTTTTGCAGGAAGGGAATTATTGCTAGCTCCAATCATAAGAGGATATGGAGCAGAGCCTTCTTGAGGATAAAAGATGGGAGTGCTTAACGTCAAGACGTTTCCGTTTACATGAACATCAACAATAAGCGTATCACCACTCATTCGTGCATCAATGCTGTCCATAGGAACCGAAGGCTTAAGACCTATTTCATAATGCTGAATTTCATGAGCAATTTCAGCACGGCGCTTGGCCCATTGCTTGAAGCTCTTCACCTTCTTTTTTCCATCAGAAAAAACAAAAGGATTTGGAAGCGTTGACTCCTCTTTCAACTGAGACAATTCTGGGAAACTTGGCGATTTGTATTTAGCGCCTGTATTTTCCACGTCGTACACGAATGGAATCTTAGACTTCTGAGCAGAAGCATGAGGAACAGAAACGAACTGCAACAAGCAACAACAAACGATGCCGCGCAGAAGGAAAGCAAAATCAGTCATTCTTTTCATGGTAATTGTTAATTTATAAAATGATGAATTAGTTTCTAATCTTTGTAAAAGTCTATATTTTCTTTTGTCAAGAGTTCTATAGCCATGTAATGATCACGTGGCAAAACCATTTTCAATACACAAGAATTGAACATGGAACGGAAGCAATTGAGGCCTTGGGACTGAGGGTGTTGGGCTATCAAAAAGTCAACCGACCCATTCCTGACACACTCCACATTGGCATCCAGAGCATCATATCCTAGCAGTGTCACATGAGGATGCTCGGGCATTTCTAATCTCAAGAAATCGGCTATGATGTGTACAGACGAATTGAAAGATACGGCATGGCGAATATCAGGATTCCCAGTGAAAAACTCACGCATAATGGCACGCATACCCTGCTTGTCATACACATAGAGGTTCAAATCAACAATCTCGATGTGAGGACAATTCTCTTCCATATACTTCCTAAATCCAACTTCGCGATTCATCTGCTGGCGGCTGGCCACACGCCCTTCTCCCAAAACTTTGAACAGAGCAATTTTTTGAGTATCAGCATTGACAGCCAAAGACATGATTCTACCAGAAAAGGCACCGCTACGCAATGAATCTTGACCATAAAAGACACGATGATTGAATTCAGGCCAATTAGAATCCAGCAGAGCATAAGGGATATCGCGTTCATCAAGACGTGCAGTAAAGTTGGCCATTATATTATAATTGAAGATTGGGCCTATGATGACCGTATCAGGGTTCGAGTCTAGCAGACTCTGGCATTCAAACTTGAAAGATTCAGCATTGAAAGGGTCGTACCTGAAAATCTTAAAGGAAATCTTGAAGTCGTTAAAGCGCCGAACCCCATCAATCAAACCACTCTCAACACGAGCCCAATAACTATCAACTTCGTGCATAGGAAGTATGGCCGCAAACTGGTGGACATTGTGAGAGGCCAACGCTGAAGCATAATGATTGGGGGTGAAATTGATTTCATCTAACACCTTTTGTACCCGTTCAAGGCTGATGGGTGAAACATTGCTGCGACCATGGATAACACGGTCAACCGTACCAACTGATACCCCAGCTCTCTCTGCTATATCTTTTATACGAATCTTGGATTTTATCTCCATATGTTCATATATAAATTCTAAAGAACAACGATTATTTACCTTATTAAAAATCTTCAAGCTCCCGCACCCAACAACAACAGTTCCTCATGGAAGCCCACACAAAGATAACATTAAAAAATCACATAAAAATTTAATTTTGCAAAAAAATAACCCGATGTGTGTTTTTTGCAATAAAAAGAATACTTTTCTCATAAAAAAGAGTTAAATTTGCACATCGAATTACAGAATAATTCTGAATTATTAATACAAATCAATTTATGGCAAAAATTGTCACAATGGGCGAAATCATGCTTCGCCTCTCGCCTGAGGGCAACTACCGTTTCATACAAGCAGAAAAATTCAACATCATCCCTGGCGGTGGTGAGGCTAACGTCGGCATTAGCGTAGCAAATTATGGACACGAGAGCGTGTTTGTCAGCAAACTACCCAAACACGAAATAGGTCAGATAGCTGTAAATGCCTTGCGTAAGTTCGGTGTGAACACCGACTTCATTGCTCGTGGCGGCGAACGCATTGGACTCTATTATGCAGAAACAGGAGCAAGCATGCGACCATCCAAAGTGATTTATGACCGTGCAAATTCAGCTATTGCAGAAGCCAAACCCGAAGACTTCGATTTCGACAAAATCTTTGAAGGAGCAGATTGGTTTCATTGGTCAGGCATAACTCCTGCTATCAGCGATGAATCCGCAGAATGCCTGAAACAAGCTTGTATCGCAGCAAAGAAGCACGGGGTAACCGTTTCATGCGACTTGAACTTCAGAAAAAAGCTTTGGAGTAGCGAAAAGGCTATATCCATCATGAGACCACTAATGCAATATGTTGATGTCTGCATCGGAAACGAAGAGGACGCAGAACTCTGCCTCGGTTTCAAGCCAGATGCAGACGTTGAAGCAGGAGTGACAGACGCCGCTGGTTATGAAGGCATATTCAAAGCCATGGCCAAAGAATTCGGATTCAAGTATGTGGTTTCTACGCTTCGCGAAAGCTTCTCCGCCACACACAATGGCTGGAAAGCCCTCATTTATGACGGGAAAGAGTTTTATCAAAGTAAAAGATATGACATCAACCCAATCATTGACCGCGTAGGTGGAGGTGATTCTTTCTCCGGAGGCCTCATTCACGGCTTGCTTACCAAACCGACACAAGGAGAGGCCCTGGAATTCGCCGTTGCAGCATCCGCACTCAAGCACACTATTCCAGGAGACTTCAATCATGTGTCCGTTGAAGAAGTTGAAGCATTAGCAGGCGGAAATGCAAATGGGCGCGTACAGCGTTAGTCAATGACTTAATACATATTATTAAAGTGGCAAAATTCGACAAACTTGCCGTAATGGCAAAAATTGGAGAAACAGGCATGGTCCCTGTTTTCTATCATAAAGAGGCAGAAGTCGCTAAAAAAGTCATCAAAGCTTGTTACGATGGCGGCGTTCGTGCTTTTGAATTTACCAATCGAGGCGACTTCGCACATGAAGTTTTTGCCGAATGTGTTAAATTTGCAGCGACAGAATGTCCCGAGTTAGCTCTTGGCGTAGGATCTGTTGTTGATGCTCCCACCGCAGCGCTCTACATCCAATTAGGAGCATGTTTCATTGTAGGTCCTTTATTCAACCCTGAAATTGCTCCTGTATGCAACCGACGACTTATCCCTTACTGCCCAGGATGTGGCTCTGTCAGCGAAATGGGATCAGCACAAGAACTTGGATGCGACCTCACAAAACTCTTCCCTGGGGACGTGTATGGCCCCGCAATGGTCAAGAATCTCAAAGCCCCTATGCCATGGTCTAAAATCATGGTTACAGGCGGAGTCGCACCTACAGAAGAGAACCTAACAGAGTGGTTCAGAGCAGGCGTTTACTGTGTGGGAATGGGGTCTAAACTTTTCCCAAATGACAAAGTAAAAGCTGGAGACTGGCGGTACATCACAGACAAGTGTAAGGAGACTCTGGAATATGTAAAGAAGGCCAGAGAGACTTCTAAGTAATGATTTATAAATTCTATTAATATAAATAATAAAAAATATGGCTATTTCAAATCTTCAAGCAGCTCGCGCTGCTTATCAGCCCAAACTTCCTAAGGCTCTTTTAGGTCCTGTAAAGGCAGTAGAGGGCGCACCAACTCAGTCTGTTGGAAACCAAGCAGAGATTAAGGAACTTTTTCCTAACACTTATGGTATGCCTGTCATCACATTTGAAGCAGGCGAGCCTGTTGAGCTACCTCCATTCAACGTCGGCATCATCTTGTCTGGCGGCCAGGCTCCAGGTGGACACAATGTAATATCTGGTCTTTTTGATGGTGTTAAGTCACTTAATCCAGCAAACAAACTTTATGGATTCATCCTCGGACCAGGCGGTCTTGTTGACCACAATTACATGGAAATAACTTCCGAGTTGATTGACAACTACCGTAACACTGGCGGTTTTGACATCATCGGTTCTGGCCGTACTAAGCTGGAAGAAGAGAGTCAGTTTGAAAAAGGAATTCAGATTCTCCGCGAACTTGGCATCAAGGCGCTTGTCATCATTGGTGGTGACGACTCAAACACCAATGCTTGTGTTCTTGCCGAGTATTATGCTGCTAAGAAATATGGCGTTCAGGTCATCGGTTGTCCTAAAACGATTGACGGTGACTTGAAGAACGAACAGATTGAAACATCATTCGGTTTCGACACAGCATGCAAGACCTACTCTGAACTCATTGGCAATATCCAGCGTGACTGCAACTCTGCACGTAAGTATTGGCATTTCATCAAGTTGATGGGTCGCTCTGCATCTCATATCGCATTGGAGTGCGCTCTCCAGTGCCAACCTAATATCTGCCTCGTTTCTGAAGAGGTTGAAGCAAAAGCTATGTCTTTGGACGATGTTGTTACTTACATCGCAGAAGCAGTTGCAGCACGTGCGGCAGAAGGTAACAATTTCGGAACAGTCCTCATCCCTGAAGGAATCATTGAATTCATTCCTGCCATCAAGAAGCTCATCGCAGAGCTGAATGACGTTCTCGCTCTTCCTGAAGCTCAGAACATCACAAGTGCAAATGAACAGATTGATTTTGTAAAGGCACATATTTCAGCTGAGAATCTTGCCATCTTCAAATCACTTCCTTCAGACGTTGCTGCTCAGTTGGCACTTGACCGCGACCCACACGGAAATGTACAGGTATCCCTCATCGAAACAGAGAAACTGCTCTCTCGTATGGTCGCAGACAAACTCGCAGTATGGAAGAAAGCAGGAAAGTTCGTTGGCAAATTCGGCACTCAGCACCACTTCTTTGGTTATGAAGGACGTTGCGCCGCTCCTTCTAACTATGACGCAGACTACTGCTACTCACTTGGCTACAACGCCTCTCGCCTCATTGCCAACGGAAAGACTGGCTACATGTCCATCATCAAGAACACCACAGCTCCAGCTGCAGAATGGATAGCAGGTGGTGTACCTATCACAATGATGATGAACCTCGAAAAGCGTAACGGAAAGATGAAGCCAGTGATTAGAAAAGCGCTCGTTGAATTGGATGGCGCACCATTTAAATTCTTCGCTGCACATCGTGAGCAATGGGCAAAAGAAACAGCGTACGTATACCCTGGCCCAATCCAGTATTGGGGACCAACTGAAGTATGCGATCAGACCACAAAGACGCTTCAGCTCGAACAAGCTAAATAACGACTTCAAGTATAAATAAAAGATGTAAAAGCGAAAAATCCATTTTACGATTTTACAGAATCTGTAACTTGGATTTTTCGCTTTTCTCTATTCACATCAATAGATGACGACCACTCCCAAAAAGAAAAGCCAACAAGGTCAGAGGAAGAAAAAGAAGAAAAACCAAAGTAATCCCTTCCGCAGATTCCCTTCATACATTCTATGGAGTGTCTTGGCTTTCATTATTGTCGTTTACATCTTTTTCTTTTACAAAACATTTGTTGGTCCATATTCTTTCAGATGGAAAGCTTTATATGGCGATGTGACTTATCCCAAAGGATTAGTTCGCGGGATAGACATATCACATTATCAAGGAGATATCAATTGGGAAAAGTTACGGAATGCACAAATCCAAGGTGCTCCAGTTTCTTTTGTATTCATCAAGGCTACAGAAGGGACAGACCTTTGGGACGAGAATTTCAACCTTAATTTCCACAATGCAAAGAAAAACGACATAATCCGCGGCGCATACCACTACTTCAGCCCCCACACATCAGGTAAAGAACAAGCAAAATTCTATTGCAAAATGGTTCAATTAGACGAAAACGACCTCCCGCCTGTACTTGACGTGGAAGAAAAAGGCTCCTACTCCACTCCACAGCTACAACGCGAAGTACTCGATTGGTTAAATGCTGTAGAAAAGCATTATGGAACAACCCCGATTCTTTACACTGGATATAAATTCAAGACAAGCTATCTAAATTCCTCCCGCTTTGACAAATACCCTTATTGGATAGCCCACTACTATGTCGATTCATTAGCATATAAGGGACAATGGACATTTTGGCAGCATACCGACGCAGGAGAAGTAGACGGAATCAAAGGTGATGTAGACATCAATCTCTTTAACGGCGACTATCAAGATTTAATCAACCTAACCATTAAACCAGAAGAGTAACAGCGCAACAAACCATATCATGCAATACATCTACGCAGACATTCATATTCATCCTTTTTCCGAAGTAGCATGCGATATTCTATCCGCTTCACTTGGTGAAATAGGCTACGATTCTTTCGAACACACCCCAACAGGCATTAATGCCTACATTTCGGAAGAGAAATTCAACGATGCGGACCTTCAGGATGTCTTTGACCATTTTTTCATCCCTGACACCTCATTCACATTCAGCATTAAAAGACTGGAGAACAAGAACTGGAACGAAGACTGGGAAAAGAACAGCTTCGATCCCATTCTCGAACGTGAATTTGGCATCAAACTCAATCCCCGTATGGCATTCGGTTCTGGCTCACATGAAACCACCTATCAAATTACATCTTTACTTCTAGGCAAAGACTTCACTTCCCAACGCGTTCTCGACATGGGCACAGGCACGGGGGTATTAGGCATAGCAATGGCCATGAAAGGAGCCAAAGAAGTCGTAGCTATCGACATCGATGAGTTTAGCGTAGAGAATGCTAAAGAGAATTTCGCCCTAAACAGCATCAACAATGCCAAAATCATTTTAGGCGATGCAACTTCCATCAGCGGACAATTCAGCACCATCGTCGCCAACATACACAAAAACATCATAAAGAAGGATTTACCCATCTACGTAGAGCACCTACAGCCCAACGGAACCATCATCATTTCAGGCTTTTACACAAAAGAAATAGCCGAAATGGAGAAGGCTGCCGCCATTTACAAACTGACCGTCAAAAAAACGACACAGAAAAACGATTGGGCTGTCATGGAACTCTGCTTAACTCCTAACATCTAATAATCATTACAACAAACTACTAACTAACACAAACAATGAAAAAGAACCTTACCCTATGTGCCATCATCTTCATGGCATGCTTCCTGTCTATCAACGCACAGGAATCCACAAGAAACAGAAGACCCAACCGAGCATCTTTCACTACAACAAACCCTGACGTACACGACCCTGTCATGGCACGCGGCGAAGATGGAAAGTATTACATTTTCGCGACAGGAATGGGTGTCGCAACCCTCTCATCAAGCGACATGAAAACTTGGAAACATGAAAAGTCAGCCCTTAGCCCCATTCCACAATGGGCAACAGATTCAATCAAAGGTTACCGTGGCCACACATGGGCTCCAGACATCAGCTACCACGATGGGAAATGGCTCTTATACTATTCCTGCTCAACATTTGGGAAAAACGGTTCAGCCATAGGGCTTGCAACCAACAAAACCCTGGATCCGCAGTCACCTGATTTCAAATGGGAAGACCAAGGGCCTGTCATCGTATCGCACCAACGTATTGACAATTACAACGCAATAGACCCCAATCTCATCGTCGACAAAAAAGGAACCCCATGGCTCACTTTCGGTTCATTTTGGGATGGTATACAAATTGTACGGCTAAAGAAGGATTTCAAAACCTTAGATGGAAAGACCAAGACCATCTCACGCCGCACAGGTCGAAAAATCACACTCGCAGAACTCAATGACGTGGAGAATTACACCATAGAAGCGGGAGATACCATTGAAGCGGGAGCTAACGCCGTAGAGGCTCCTTTCATCATAAAAAACGGGAAATACTATTACCTATTTGTCAGTTTCGACTACTGCTGCCGCGGAGAACGAAGCACATACCGCACAGTTGTGGGCCGCAGCAAGAAAATAGACGGCCCTTATGTTGACAGCAAAGGACAACCCATGGAAAAAGGAGGTGGAGACACGCTTATAGGTCCCAACAGCCAATACTTTGGAGTCGGGCACAACTCCGCCTACGAATTTGACGGACAGTGGTATTTCGTCAGCCACGCCTATGTAAAGTCCGAAAACGGGAAAGCCAAACTCTTCATCAAGAAAATGAACTTCAACAAAGAAGGATGGCCAGTCTTAGAAGATTAGGCAGAGTAAATCACCCTATTCTTTGCAACCCCGTCAACATATTCAACGAAGAAAACATGACTTCGCAAAGGAAAAGCGGCCTTTACTCCAAAATACGCGCCGAAAATTTGTTCAATTTACGGAAAATCATTAACTTTGCAGCCGTTTTGAGAACTCACGAAGTTCATCTGAACGAGAATTTTAGATTTTATCAACATAATGTCTAACTTTATTAATTAAACAAAACTATTAAATTTTATGGCAATTACAGAAATTAAACCGCTGGAAGGCTTCGATTGGGATGCATTCGAGAACGACGGTGTGAGCGCTGCTGACAAAGCAGCTCAGGCAGCTGCCTATGAAGGCACTCTCAACAACGTAAACGACAACGAAGTTGTTGACGGTACAGTCACTGCTATCAACGACCGCGAAGTTGTTGTTAACATTGGCTATAAGAGCGAAGGTATCATCGCACGCAGCGAGTTCCGTTACGCTCCAGACCTCAAAGTTGGCGACAACGTAGAGGTTTACATCGAGAATCAGGAAGACAAGAAGGGACAGCTGATCCTTTCTCACAAGAAAGCTCGCCAGAGCCGCTCATGGGAGCGTGTAAATGCAGCGCTTGACAACAATGAAATCGTAACAGGTTTCGTGAAGTGCCGTACAAAGGGCGGTATGATTGTTGACGTGCTCGGCACAGAGGCATTCCTCCCAGGTTCTCAGATTGACGTTAAGCCTATCCGCGACTACGATACTTTTGTTGGAAAGACTATGGAGTTCAAGATTGTGAAAATCAATCAGGAATTCCGCAACGTGGTTGTTAGCCACAAGGCTCTCATCGAAGCAGAGCTCGAGCAGCAGAAGAAGGAAATCATCTCTAAGCTCGAAAAAGGTCAGATTCTCGAGGGTACAGTTAAAAACATCACTAACTATGGTGTATTCATCGACCTCGGTGGCGTTGACGGTCTCATCCACATCACAGACCTCTCTTGGGGCCGCGTAAGCGATCCAAAGGAAATCGTCGAGCTCGACCAGAAGCTCAACGTTGTTATCATCGACTTCGACGACGAAAAGAAGCGCATCGCTCTTGGCCTGAAGCAGTTGACTCCACACCCATGGGATGCTCTCTCTGAGGACCTCAAGGTTGGTGACAAGGTTCACGGCAAGGTTGTTGTCATGGCAGACTATGGTGCATTCATCGAAATCGCACCTGGCGTAGAAGGTCTCATCCACGTTTCAGAAATGTCTTGGAGCGCACACCTCCACTCTGCACAGGAGTTCATGAAGGTTGGCGACGAAGTAGATGCAGTAATCCTCACACTCGACCGCGAGGAGCGCAAGATGTCACTCGGTGTTAAGCAGCTCAAGGCAGACCCATGGGAGAACATCGAAGAGAAGTATCCTGTTGGCAGCCAGCACACAGCTAAGGTTCGCAACTTCACTAACTTCGGCGTATTCGTTGAGGTTGAAGAAGGTGTTGATGGCCTCATCCACATCTCTGACCTCTCTTGGACTAAGAAGGTTAAGCACCCATCAGAATTCACAAAGATTGGCGAGCAGATTGAGGTCCAGGTACTCGACATTGACAAGGAGAACCGTCGTCTCTCTCTCGGACACAAGCAGCTCGAGGACAATCCTTGGGACAACTTCGAAACTATCTTCACTCAGGATTCTATCCACGAGGGTAAGGTTGCAGAAGTTCTCGACAAGGGTGCAGTCATCGCTCTCGAAGGCGGCGTAGAAGGCTTTGCTACTCCAAAGCACCTTGTTAAGGAAGATGGCAGCCAGGCTCAGCTCGGCGAGACTCTCGAGTTCAAGGTTATCGAATTCAACAAAGAGGCTAAGCGCATCATCCTTTCTCACTCACGCATCTTCGAAGATGTTGCACGCGCTGAAGCTAAAGCAGCAAAGAAGGCTGAAGCAGCAGCAAAGAAGGCAAGCCGTCCACAGAAAGAGCAGGCTCCCGCAATCAAGAATGTGGCTGCATCTACCACTCTTGGCGACATCGACGCACTTGCTGCACTCAAGGCTCAGATGGAACAGTAATCACTATCTATCGACATAGCATATTTAACAAAGAGAGCGTATCCTGCAGGACACGCTCTCTTTTTGTTTACACATTATTTATATATTAAGAATCAAAAAAAGCGGATTCTCTTGTTTTTTTAACCGAATTGCAATACCTTTGCATACGAAAAACTCATTTTGAAACCTTTTTCAATTAGCTAACAACTCATGAAAAAAGCATTCACCCTTGCTGCGCTTCTTGCGCTTAGCACTTCCTTGTTCGCCCAAGAAGGCCAACAAGACGGATTTCAATTCACTGCCGTAAAAGAAAATCCTATCACATCTACCAAAAACCAAAACAATTCCGGTACTTGCTGGGCATTCTCCTCATTAGGCTTTTTTGAAGCAGAACTGCTTCGTATGGGAAAAGGAGAATGGGATTTCGCAGAAATGTATCTCGTGCACAAAACCTACGAAGACAGAGCAAAAGCTTCTGTACGCATGCATGGCGACATCAGTTTCAGCCAGGGAGGCTCTTTCTATGACGCAGTGTACTGCATGAAACATTATGGAATGATTCCTCAATCAGCTATGCCTGAGCCGGGAACACTCTACGGCGACACACTGCCAAACTTCACAGAGTTCTTCTCTATCCTCGAACCTCAGGTTGCAGCTATCGCTAAAGGCAAACAAAAAAAGCTCTCCCCTATTTGGTTCAAGTCTATCAATTCAACTCTTGACAACTACCTTGGAGAATGCCCGACTGAATTCACTTACAACGGAAAGACCTACACACCACAGTCATACATGGCATCTACTGGCCTGAACATGGATGATTACGTAAGCCTCACCTCATTCACCCACCACCCCTTCTACGAGCAGTTCGTCATTGAGGTGCAAGACAACTGGCGCTGGGCACTTTCCTACAATCTCCCACTTGATGAGTTCATGGAAGTGATGGAAAGCGGTGTGAAAAACGGATACACATTCGCTTGGGGTGCAGATGTCACTGAAAATGGTTTCTCACGCGATGGCATCGCTGTATATCCCGACTTGCAGAAGGTAAAAGACGAAAACGGTTCAGACTATGCTCGTTGGTTTGGCACCACAAGCACAAGCTCTCGCGGTGCTTACACAGCACGTCCTCTCCCTGAAATCACAGTTACACAAGAAATGCGACAAGAAGCATACGACAATTGGGAAACAACGGACGACCACGGCATGATTATTTACGGCATCGCTGCTGACCAGAACGGAAAAGAATACTTCATGGTAAAGAATTCATGGGGCACTAACTACAAGTACAACGGAATCTGGTATGCTTCAAAGGCCTTCGTTGCTTACAAGACCATGAACATCCTCATCCATAAGGATGCCATTCCTAAGAACATAGCAAAAAAGCTTGGCATCAAATAAAACCAAGCCCAACTGAGCTACTTCAAGAAGGTCCTGCGTCATTTTTCGCAGGCCTTCTTTTTTGTGCAACCACTTAAATTCCCGATGCAGATTGCAGCAGAAAACAACAGCATATAAAAGCGCACCCCTCGGGTCCGATGCGTCGGACCCGAGGGGTGCGGTACACCGTACCCGAGGGGTACGCTTAAAAACAGAGAAAAAATGTCCCAGCATAAAAGGAAGTCAAAAAGCGACATTTGACATCTGTAACGTCTCCAACATTTGAAAAACCTCTTTAGGAGCCCGCAATAAGAGTTTTTTTCACTTGCTACAAAAAAAATCACAAATTCCTTTGTCAGTTTCGTAAAAAGTTGTACCTTTGCACTCGCTAACAGGAACAGAGGTTCCAATAAAGCTAGCAACAGAATGGTGCGTTAGTTCAGTAGGTTAGAATATCTGCCTGTCACGCAGGGGGTCACGAGTTCGAGTCTCGTACGCACCGCAAAAGACCAAAAGTTTTCCTTGGTCTCTAAAAATAAAAAGGGAAACAGAATGGTGCGTTAGTTCAGTAGGTTAGAATATCTGCCTGTCACGCAGGGGGTCACGAGTTCGAGTCTCGTACGCACCGCAAAAGAGTATCAGGAAACTGGTACTCTTTTTTTGGGCATATCAGCGAACTTTCATTAAACCTTTTTAATACAAAGAGTGTCTTATTATAAAATTTTAACACAAAGAAAACATGACCTTTTTGAAGAAAACCCTCATCACAATCCTTCTCGTTTTGACAGCAACAGCAGCCTATTCGCAATCGCTGATAAAAGGCAAGGTTGTAGATAGCGAAAATGGCGATGCCCTCATGCGAAGCACCGTCATGCTGATGACTGCAGACTCGACACGCATGGTGACGGGAGTTGCAACAGCCCAAGACGGCTCGTTCAACTTGAAAAATGTAAAAGACGGAACGTATGTAGTCAAAATATCCTACATCGGTTTTCATGACTTTTTAAGGCAAATCGCTGTAAAAAAGTCCGAGAACAAGGGAACGCTAACAATTGGCACCGTCATGCTTGTACCCAACAGCATCGAGTTGAATCAAGCCGTAGTAACAGGACAAATAAAAGAAATTGAAGTCAAAGATGATACGCTTATCTTCAACGCCGACGCATTTAAGGTGCCGGAAGGAAGCGTACTGGAGGACCTCATCAAAAAACTCCCTGGCGTAGAAATCACTGACGGCACCATCAAAGTGAACGGAAAGACCGTCAGGAAAATTCTCGTTGGAGGAAAAGAGTTTTTTGGCAACGACCAAAACATGTCGATGAAAAACCTTCCTGCAGAAATCGTAGACAAAGTAAAGACATACGACAAGCAATCAGACTTCAGCCGTATCACAGGCATTGATGATGGAGAAGAAGAAACGGTACTTGACTTGACCATCAAAAAAGGTTTCCAACAAGGATGGTTTGGCAACATAGATGCAGGTATTGGAACCGAGGAACTGTACTCTGGACGTACAATGATAAACCGTTTCGATGACACTTTCCAATCAAATGTTCTGGGTTCGCTCAACAACACCGGAAACAACGGAAACGCAACCAACGGGCAAGTCGGCGGACGACTCATGTTCGACACCAAAAGCTTAGAATTTGGAGGAAACTTCCGATACAACTACAATAAAAGCGACTCACGAAGCTACAACAGTTCGCAGAATTTCATTTCGACAAGCGCATCTTACAGCAATAGCCGCAACACAAATACAAACAAGAACAAAAACTTTAACAGCGACTTCAAGATTGAGTGGAGAATTGACTCGCTCACTACCCTTCTCTTTCAGCCAAGAATTTCTTTCGGCAACTCAAACAGTTCATCCAGCAATTCATCAGCCACATTCAACGACGACCCTTACCAAAACGGCATCACCGACCCGCTCGCACAATTGGATGATATCAGCAACCACATCAAAATCAACGAAAACGCATCCAGGAACTGGAGTGAAGGCGACAATTACAACCTTACAGGAAGCCTGATGCTCAACCGTCAATTAGGAGGTGGACCTTGGTTTGGCTCAGGAGCGACCAACGGACGCAGCGGACGCAACATCAGCCTTAGAATGAATGGAACTATCAGTGACAACAAAAACAAGAACTTCAACTGGTCGAATGTCATCTACCGCCAAAGAAACGACTCGACCGACCTCACTTACCGTCATCGCAACAACCCGTCCAACAACAAAAATTACAGCATAGGAGTATCATATTCAGAACCAGTGCTACGCAATCTGTTTGCCCAACTGAACTACAGCTACAACTACTCCAAGCGCCATTCAGACGGACAAACATATGACTTTGCCAAAGTTGACTCCATCGGACGAGAATTATGGGAAAACTATGGTCAATACGGAATGCTGGCACCCAACTACTTTGAGTTCCTAAGCGACTCCCTGTCTCGCTACACTGACAATATCAACAAGACACACAATATCGATGTCTCGCTTCGCTATATCACAGACCTGCTGAACATCAGTGCAGGATTCCGAATCGAGCAACAAAATCAAAAGATGGTCTATCAATATCAAGGCCTTGATACCATCGCCAGCCGAGACATCTCACACATCTCTCCAACACTGAACGCACGCCTGAGATTCACAAGGCAGCACACCATGAACATCACTTACAGGGGAAATACCAGACAACCAGAGATGACAGACCTCTTCAACCTGACTGATAACAGCAATCCCCTCAACATACGTGAAGGCAACCCAAACCTGAAGCCATCATTCACCCATAACATCGGACTTAGCTACAACAACTATTTCGAGCTCACAAGACAATCGCTTTCAGGAAACATCACATACAACACAACACAAAACAGCATTGCAAACAGAACCGAGTACAACACAGAAACCGGTGGACAGAGAACACGTCCAGAAAACATTAATGGCGACTGGAGCATTTCAGGAAACATCGGCTTCAACACGCCATTAGGATGGGAGAAACTGACTTTGAACACAAACACCAACATTGGGTTCAACAACAGAGCCAGCTATATCTACCAAAACCGCACAACATTGAAGAACAATGTGAAACAGACCAACTTGAGCGAACGGCTCAACATAACACTAAGACTTAACAACTTCGACATCAGAGCAACAGGAAGCATCAACTGGGCAAAAACAAGAAGTGAGTTAGTCAAAGCCAGCAACCAAAACACATTTAACTTCAACTACGGGCTTTCATCGACAGGAAACTTTGAAAATGGATTCGGTTTCTCCACCGACATCAACATGAGTTCACGCAGAGGATACTCTTCTGCCAACATGAACACCAACGAACTCATTTGGAACGCCCAAATAAGCTACCGATTCCTCAATAAAAGGCAAGCAACCATATCCCTACAAGCCTTTGACATCCTGCACCAACGCAGCAACATCAGCCGCACCATCACAGCATACTCACGTCAAGATAACGAAACAAACAGTATTTACAGCTACGTAATGGCACATTTCATCTGGAGATTCAATTTATTCGGAACAAGAGATGCGCGCCAAAACCTGCGTGAAATGCGCGGCTTCATGAACGAGCGCCCCAACTTCGGAGAAGCACCAGGCGGACGTGGAGGAGGCAATCGTGGAGGAGGC
>JAUMXY010000044.1 GCA_030528885.1 Bacteroidales bacterium
GTTGTAAAGAAACCTGTAGTAAAGGATACGCTTCAACTTTCTGTGCCCGTTGCGGCAGATGCGGATTCTGTGAAAGGTAATCAGGCAAAAGCCGCTAAAGAGGAGCGTCCCGCTGTCTATACGATGAAACGTGGAGAGTCTCTTACGCGTATTTCGCAACGTTTTTATGGGACGAAGGATTCTGTGCGTGCCATTATTCGATGCAATAGTTTCGCCGATCCTGATAATGTACCTGTTGGAGCAGAAGTGATACTTCCATAGGTGACGTTGTCTGATTTCGTACCATCTTTCCGTTCTGAAAATAATTTGTACTCCGCAGACCTTTCTTGTTGTGTCTGCGGATTTTTTATCGTCTAATTCGAGGTATTTCAAAGGCTGAACTTTTAATAACTCTTAAAAAGAGAGTGATATAAGTTTTTTTTACATTCTTTAAGATAGAAAGTTGTAATTAAATTGTAATTTTGTAATCAAAATAAGTCAAAAAGTCGGTTTGAGGCTGTTCGATTGCACATTATTTCGAAAAACATAAGTAGAATAGGCAAAGCCTCAAATCCTTAAAAAGTAACATATAATATGGCAGAATCTATTGATATTCGCGAGTTGAACGAGCGGATAGAACGTCATAGTGCGTTCGTCACAAACATCATGACTGGCATGGATCAGGCTATTGTCGGTCAGAAACATTTGGTTGAGTCGCTTTTGTTGGGACTTCTTTCCGATGGACATGTCCTCCTTGAAGGTGTACCTGGTTTGGCTAAGACAAAAGCTATAAAGACGTTGGCATCGCTGATTGATGCCCAGTTTAGTCGAATCCAGTTTACTCCGGACCTGCTTCCTGCTGATGTCATCGGTACAATGATTTATAGCCAAAAGGATGGTGAGTTTAAGTCAAAGAAAGGCCCGATTTTCGCGAACTTTATTTTGGCAGACGAAATAAATCGCGCTCCTGCCAAAGTGCAATCTGCTTTGCTGGAGGCAATGCAAGAACGTCAAGTGACAATATCGACTAATACTTATGAACTTCCCAAGCCATTCCTCGTGCTTGCCACCCAGAACCCAATAGAGCAAGAGGGTACGTATCCGCTGCCAGAGGCTCAGGTGGACCGTTTCATGTTGAAAGTCGTTATTGATTATCCAAAGCTGGAGGAAGAAAAGAAAATTATTCGTCAGAATATCAGTGGAGAGAAACAAGAAATTCGTCCGATTATGAGTACGTCAGAGATTGAAGCCGCTCGTAAGGTGGTGCGTGAGGTATATTTGGATGAGAAGATTGAACAATATATCGCTGACATCGTTTTTGCTACTCGTTATCCTGATAAATATAATTTGAAAGAGCTGAAAGGTTTGATTGGTTTTGGTGGCTCCCCACGTGCGAGCATCAATTTAGCGCTTGCTGCTCGTTCATACGCTTTTATTAAGCATCGTGGATATGTTATCCCTGAAGATGTTCGTGCTGTAGCTCAGGATGTGCTTCGACATCGTATAGGATTAACATACGAAGCAGAAGCAAGTAATGTAACCAGCGAGGAGATTATTAGTAAGATTCTGAATAAAGTTGAAGTACCTTAATGGAAACCGAAGAACTTTTACAGAAGGTTAGGGAAATAGAGATAAAAACCAAAGGACTCTCAAGTAATATTTTTGCAGGCGAATACCATTCCGCTTTCAAAGGCAGAGGTATGGCTTTTAGTGAAGTGCGTGAATACCAATATGGTGACGATGTTCGCGATATAGATTGGAATGTTACGGCTCGCTTGGGAAAGCCTTATGTGAAGGTCTTTGAAGAGGAACGTGAGTTGACTGTAATGTTGCTTGTTGACGTATCGGGTTCGCTTGATTTTGGAACACAGAAGCAGTCTAAGCGTCAGCTGCTTACTGAAATAGCTGCGACTTTGGCTTTTTCTGCCATTCAGAACAATGATAAAATAGGGGTTATATTCTTTTCTGATCGTATCGAGAAATTTATTCCTCCGAAGAAAGGAAGAAAGCATATTCTGTTTATTATTAGAGAATTGCTGAATCTCAAACCAGAAAGTTGCAGGACGGATGTAGGACTGGCTATAGAGTTCATGACAAATGCCATAAAAAAGCGTTGTACTGTATTCTTGTTGAGTGACTTTTTTGACTCTAAGGATTATACAAACCAATTGACTGTAGCAAACCGTCGGCACGATGTTGTGGCTTTGCAGATTTATGATCGTCGTATGTTGGAACTTCCTGATGTCGGAATTGTCAAGATGCTGGATGCTGAGACGGGGCTGGAAACTTTTATAGACACTTCGTCTAGTGCCCTTAGGCGGGCTCACCACGAATGGTGGGTGAGTCATCAGGCTTGGTTGAAAGAAGCTTTTACAAAGTCAAATATAGATAACATATCTGTTCGTACCGATGAGGATTATGTTCGTTCGCTTATGAATTTATTTAGACGTAGAAGTTAAATGATGAAAAAGATGAAGTGTTGTATTGTTCTGGTGGTCTGTCTGTTAGCAACTGTTGTTAAGACAACGGCTCAGGTGACCGTTGATGCAAAATTGGATTCTGCTGGGATATTCATAGGACAGCGTATTGGAGTGACGCTTGAAGTAAGTGCTGATGCTAATAAGGAGGTTCAACTTCCAGAATGGGATTCTTTGCAGCAAATCGTTCCAGGATTAGAGTTTGTGAAAGCAGAAAAAGCTGATACGAGCTTTTTGAATGAAGGCAAGCGTATCATGCTGTCAAGACGTTATTATTTTACTTCTTTCGATTCTGCTCTTTATCTCATACCAGAGATGAATGTGAAAGTGGAAGGTGAAGATTATAAGTCAAAGAGACTTGCACTTAAGGTCTTTACCTTTGATATTGACACGCTTCATGCAGATAGTATATTCTCCATCAAAGCGGAGTTAGCACCGCCTTTTGATTGGGCAGAGTGGCGGCACGTTATCTGTTTAGGTGTATTGGCTTTGCTTGTCTTAGGTTTGCTGATATACGTTGCACATAGGCTGAAAACAAACAAGCCAATTATTCGTCGTATCCGAAATAAACAGCGGGTTGCACCTCATAAAGTGGCGATGCGAAAGATTGAACAGATAAAAGAGGAAAAAATTTGGCAAAGTGAAGACTCAAAAGAGTATTATACTCAGCTCACGGATACTCTTCGTCAGTACATTAAAGAACGTTATGGGTTTAATGCTCTTGAAATGACGTCTTATGAGATTATTCAGAAACTTCAGGAAGTCAATGATGAGGATGCTGTTAGCGAGTTGCGGGAATTGTTCCAAACTGCCGATTTGGTGAAATTTGCTAAATATAGCACACTTATCAATGAGAATGACCGTAATCTTGTCAGTGCAATTGAATACATCAATCAGACAAAACTTGAAGAACCTGAACAAAAGCCTTTGCCTGAGGTTGTGGTTGTGGAGGAAAAACGTTCGAAAATTGCCAAGATGATACTGATTGGAAGTGTTGTGGTGGCAGGTATGGTGCTGTTGAGTGTGATTTTCTATATAGGTTATAGAATTTATATGTTAACAATGTAAGTGACAGTTAAAACAAGGCTACTAGAGTCTATTCGTCGTAAATATGGAATTTAAGAATCCTTACTTTTTCCTTTTGCTGTTGGTGCTGTTGCCATACGTCGTGTGGTATGTGCTTAAATTCAAAAAAAGCTTGCCCTCATTGAAGATGCCTGATACGACAAAATATGCGCATGTACCTAAGAGTTTTCGTTTGTATTTGCTGCATGTTCCTTTTGTGTTGCGTATTCTTCTAATCTTTTTAGTTGTCTGTATTTTGGCACGACCACAAAGCAAGCATTCTTGGAGCAATACAGATGTTGAAGGTATAGATATTATGTTAGCGGTTGATGTCTCAACTTCTATGTTGGCGCGGGATTTCAAGCCTAATCGTGTGGAAGCTTTGAAAGAAGTAGCTAAAAGATTTATCGATAAGCGACCCAATGATAATATAGGCTTGTCTATGTTTGCAGGTGAAGCTTATACTCAATGCCCTTTAACTGCGGATCATGTTGTGCTGATGAATCTCTATAATAGTGTGGATTGCAATATGGCAGCCCGTGGCATCATTGATGATGGTACGGCTATTGGAGATGGTATTATGAATGCTGTCCTTCGATTGAGAGAGAGTGAGGCTAAGTCTAAAGTTATCATCTTGTTGACCGATGGAGTCAACAATAGTGGAAATATCTCACCATTGACGGCCGCGGAGATTGCTAAAAAGTATGGTATACGCATTTATACAATAGGAATAGGACGGAATGGAATGGCTCCATATCCTTTACCTACAGGAGGAACAGCCATGCTGCCTGTTGAAATAGATGAACAAACGATGACAAAAATTTCAACAGAGACAGGCGGACAATATTTCCGTGCCCAAGAGAATGATGAACTCGATGCTGTTTATCAGGATATTGACAAGATGGAACGAACTAAATTCAGCGTTAAGCAGTTCAGTCGCAGAAGTGAATTGTTTGAACCATTTGCTATAGCGGCTCTTTTTGTATTGTTGTTGGAAATATTCTTGAGGACGGTAGTTTTGAAGAGATTGCCTTAAAAGGAGATAATTATGTTCAGATTTGCAAACCCATTATTTTTATATTTGTTGATACTTATACCCATACTGACAGCAGTTTATTTACTGATGCAGTATAAGTTGAAACAACAGGTAAAACTGTTTGGCGCACCCGAGTTGCTTCGTGCGCTCATGCCAGACGTTTCTCCAATACGCCGCCATGTGAAGTTCTCGCTGATGATGGTTGCTATAGGGCTTATCTCATTGGTGTTGGCTCGTCCTCAATATGGTACACGTAATGAAGAGGTTAAGCGTTCTGGTATAGAAGTGGCGATAGCTGTAGATGTGTCAAATTCGATGCTTTGCCAAGACGTGAGTCCCAGCAGATTGGAAAAGTCAAAGATGATTGTGAGTAAGCTTGTCGAGCAATTTGATGAAGACAAAATGGGATTGGTCGCTTTTGCAGGCAGTGCCATCACTTTATTGCCTATGACTAGTGATTATGTGTCGGCAAAGATGTTTCTTGACCAGCTTAATCCTGAAACCATTTCCATACAAGGAACGAATGTTGCAGAGGCCATAGTACGTGCTACTGCTGGCTTTTCTAAGAAGAATAATGTCGGCAGAGCGTTGATTCTCATTACTGATGCGGAAGACAATGAAGAAGGAGCTATGGAGGCGGCAAAGAAAGCGAAAGAAGCAGGAATACGTGTTTTTGTCCTTTCTGTTGGAACTGCTCAAGGAGGGCCGATCCCCATGTATGATGGTACTTTCAAGAAAGATCTTTCGGGTAATGTTGTAACTACGAAATTGAATGAACAAATCGGTAAAAATATAGCTCAAGCGGGTGGGGGAATGTATATACATGTAGACCAAAATAATATGGCGCAAGCAATTTTGGAAAAAGAGATTGGGAAGATGCAGAAGGAAGATATAACGGCTTCTATGTATTCAGCATACGATGAACAATTTGTTGCAGTTGCACTGCTACTTTTCATAGTGCTTGTAGCAGAGCTTTGTATTATGGAGAGAAAGAATCATTTGTTCAAGAATTTCAAGCTTTTTAGTTAAATGAGAAGATTTATCTTTTGTATATTATTGTTATTTGTTTTGTCGCCAGTCGTTGCCCAAAGTGCTCGCGACTTCATTCGTATGGGTAATAAGGAGTATCGGCAAGAGCGGTATGACAAGGCAGAAACTTATTATTTGAAGTCATTGGAAAAGTCTCCTTCGTTTGAGGCTTATTACAATTTAGGTAATGCTTATGTAATGCAGCAGAAGGATTCTACAGCATACGAGAATTACAAGAAAGCAGACTCATTGGGGACAGATGACCTCATGCGCAAAGCGCGTAATTTCCATAATATGGGCAATATATGGTATGCTCAAGGATTGGCAGCCGCACAGCAAGAAGGTGCTAACGCTGCAGGAGCATTCCAAAACTCTGTCAATTTTTTCAAGAGTTCTTTGCGCTGCAATCCTGATGATCATGAAACGCGTTATAATCTTGCAATGGCTCAATATCAGTTGAAGAAAAATCAAGATAAGAATGGCGGCGGGAATAATGAGGAAAATCAAGATAAAAAAGAACAACAGCAAAAACAAGAGCAGAAGGAGCAGCAAAAGCCTCAACAACAGCAAGAAGAGCAACCTCAGCAGCCCGAACAGAAAAAAGAGGAGATGAGTAATCAGACTGCAGAACAGTTGTTGAATTCAGCGCAGCAAGACGAAAAAGATGTACAACGTAAATTAAATGAGAATCAAAACAATAAACGTAGAAGTTTAGAGAAAGACTGGTAAATGATGAAACGACTATTGTATATATTGATATTTATTATGCTTTCCGTTAGCGGGTTGGCAGATGAAATCTCGTTCCGAGCATCGGCGCCTTCAACAGTGGAAGCTGGAGGGCTATTTAGAGTGCGGTTTACTTTAAATACCCAAAATGTGTCGGAATTGAATGCTCCTGATTTCAAGGGCTTTGAAGTGAAATACGGACCTGCAACATCTTCGCAGAACAGTCTCCAGATTATAAATGGTCGCACTTCACAAAGTAGCAGCATCATCTATACTTATGTGCTGCTTGCGGTGAATCCAGGAACATATACGATTGGGAGCGCAAGTGTTCAGGTTGATGGGAAAACTGTAAAATCACAGCCTGTACAAGTGAAGGTTTTACCTAGTGCAGGAGGTGGCTCTACCAATGCGCGCGGCAATAATAATGATAATTATCATGAAGAACGACTGAATTCTTCTTCTACTTCTTCTTCGCAATCTAATTCAGGGAAAGACCTTTTTATGACAGCTACGGCATCGCGTACGAAGGTGCACGAACAGGAGGCCATTTTGTTGACATACAAGATTTACACCCTCCTGGACCTTACACAGCTGGACGGAAAATTGCCGACTCTTGATGGTTTTCAAATCCAAGAGATACCTCTTCCTCGAACTAAAGAATTTGAATTGGAACATTACAACGGCCGCAATTATCGCACTGTAGTGTGGAGCCAATATTTGTTGTTCCCTCAGAAATCAGGGAAACTGACTATTCCTTCAATTACCTACGAAGGGGTTGTAGTCACTCGCAATCGACATATTGACCCAATAGAGGCTTTTTTCAATGGCCAAAGCGGTTATGTGGAAGAGAAGAGAAGCATTGTCACTCCTTCACTTACCATCGATGTTGCGTCTTTAGATAATAAGCCCGCCGGTTTTTCTGGTGCCGTAGGAAAATTCTCTATAGCATCGGATATTAGTACGGAAGAGGTTGATGCAAATGATGCTGTTACGTTGAAAATCAGCGTAAAGGGATGTGGAAACATGAAGCTTATAGCAACCCCTCAGGTAGAGTTCCCGAAAGATTTTGAGACCTATGATGCCAAAGTCAATGATAGCTTCCAATTGACTCGTGCGGGCTTAGAGGGAACAAAGGAGTTTGAGTATCTTGTAGTACCCCGCCATGCAGGGACGTATGAGATTCCTTCCGTGAAATTTATTTATTTCGACACTGATTCGCGAACTTATAAGACCCTTACGACAGATGCTTATACCTTAAAGGTAAACAAGGCAAAAGGAAGTAGCGGACAAAACGTTTCTAATTATACAGGACAACAACAAGATGTGCAGCAGCTGAATCAGGATATACGTTTTATTAAGAAAGGAGAAGTTGAATATCATCAGTTGGGCAGTACATTCTTTGGAACATGGAAGTATTGGGCATCTTATATCTTACCGTTGCTGCTTTTTGTCATTATTGTTCTGTTGGGTAGGCAGCGCATGAAGGCTAATGCCAATGTGGCTCTCTCTCGTGGAAGAAAGGCGAATAAAGTGGCTCTGAAAAGAATGAAAGCAGCTAAGAGTTTGCTTGATGCTCATGATGTAGGGAAATTCTATGACGAAGTGCTTCGTGCGCTTTGGGGATATGTGGGCGATAAGTTTAATATGTCCCAAGAGACGCTTAACAAAGAGAATATAGAACAGTCACTTGCTTCTCGTCAAGTGCCAGTGGAATATGTACAGCAATTCATCAAGGTACTTAACGATTGTGAATATGCTCGTTATGCGCCAGGTGATCCTAATGCTACTATGGAGAATGTTTATAATAGTGCAATTGATGCAATCAGTAAAATGGAGGATAATCTATGAAGAGGATATTTTTGATTTCGATAATGTTGGCATGTGTTTCACTCATGCAGGCTGCAATCACCAAGGCTGATGCTGACGCGCTTTATGAAAAAGGGAACTATGAAGAAGCTGCTGCTGCTTATGAATCACTGTTGAAAGTTGAAGGCTTGGCGGCTGAAGTTTATTACAACTTGGGCAATTGTTATTACAAGCTTGATAAGATACCTTTTGCTGTGCTTAATTATGAACGGGCTTTGTTGCTTGATCCTGGTGATGGAGATATACGAGCGAATCTTGCTTTAGCAAGAGGAAAAACCGTTGATAAGGTTGTTCCTCCTTCTGAAATGTTCTTTGTTACTTGGTGGCGCGATCTCACAAACTGCATGAGTATGGACAGTTGGACCATCGTCGGATTCAGCGCTTTCATACTGATGCTGATCGGAATTCTTGTTTATAGGTTTGTTCCCCAGCTGTTAGCGCGTAAAATTGGTTTCTATAGTGCGATGTTCTTATTTGCTTTGGTGATAATAGCCAATTTCGCTGCTTTTTCTCAGCATAGAGATTTAACCCATCGTAATACTGCTGTCATTTTAGCTCCCTCTGTTGTCGTGAAAAGTTCCCCTAGTGACAGAAGTACAGACCTGTTCCTTATTCATGAGGGTTCTAAAGTCGAGATATTAGACAATTCGATGAAGGAATGGATGGAAGTTAAATTTGAAGAAGGGAAGCAGGGATGGATTCCTGTTAATGTTGCGGAAATCATATGAAGGAACTCAATGAATTAGACCATCAGCTTACGCTTGCTATTAATGGCAGTGACAGCCTCTTCTGGGACAATGTGATGTATACAGTGACCGATACGTTCTCATGGTCTTTGGTGATTCTCGCCCTGTTAATTATTATTTTCAAGAATAACAGCTGGAAAGAGGCGGTGATGATTTACGTTACATTGGCTTTGTTGATTATTGTAGCAGACCGACTATGTTCTGGTTTGGTTAAGCCCATGGTAGCAAGATGGCGGCCTACTCAAGACCCAGAATTGATGTATATGATAGATGTGGTCCGCAGCTATCGTGGTGGGCGTTTCGGCTTTTTCTCAGGGCATGCCTGCAACACGATGTGTGTCGCAGTTTTTCTTTCTTGGCTTTTCCGTAGTCCTAAAGTTGTTGCCACATTGCTTTTCTGGTCGTTTACAACAACTTTTACTCGTATATACTTAGGTGTTCATTATTTGGGCGACATTTGTGTGGGGTGGACTGTCGGAGCTATTTTAGGCTCTCTTTTTTATCTGTTGATGGAACGTGTACATGCACGGATAGGGGTGAAACGCCTTATATCAGAGCAGTTTACTTCTACAGGCTATTTGAAAAGCGATATGGATACTTTCATGACTGTTGTGTTTTTCAACTATATAGGAGTGCTTATCGTTGCTTTAACTCTAGGCATAGCTTAGCTGTAACGACACCCTTGTCTATGCTCTTCGTCTTTCCGCATCCATAAATTCATTTGTTGGGTGTTGATTGTTGAGACTCTGTTATGTAGGAGTGAATGTGGCATAAGCCAGTTTGGGCACGGATTTTTTAACCATAAATCGAACGATATGAAAAAAGATTTTTTTGAGACTTTTTGTAAAAGAAGAAGCATCGGAGTTGCCTGTATGCTGTTACTAACGATGTTACCCGTCTATGGGAAAGGGAGTGTAGAAAAGGATATGGGAGCTTATCTGTTTACGTTTTTCAACGATCCGACTCATAGTCTATTCATGGCTGTGAGTTATGATGGTTATACTTTTACGGCAGTAAACGAGGGTCAACCCGTTATTAGTGGTGACTCTATAGCTGCTCAGCGTGGTATTCGTGATCCGCATATTTATCGCGCTCCCAATGGAATGTTTTATATTGCTATGACGGATTTGCATGTATTTGGCAAGCAGCGTGGGCTTAGAGACACCCAATGGGAACGTGACGACAAGTATGGTTGGGGTAACAATCGAGGATTGGTATTGATGAAGTCGAAGGACCTCATTCACTGGACGCATACGGAAGTGTTTGTCAATGAAACTTTCCCCGAGAATTTTGGAGAGCTGGGTTGTGCATGGGCACCACAGACGATTTGGGACCCTTCCGTAGAGAAACTGATGGTTTATTTTACGATACGTCAGCATCCTGGTGGTCGTACAAAACTTTACTATAGCTACGCTAATGAGGAGTTTACGGCGCTGGAGACTGAGCCGCAATTGCTTTTCGAATATCCTGACGAGAGTGTTCAGGTGCTTGACGCTGATATTTGTCCGATGCCTGATGGGCGTTACTTTATGACTTACGTTTCGCAAGAAAATCCTGGCGGTATCAAGTACATGATATCAGATAGCATTAACCAGTATGATGATTACCATGCAGAACAGATTGATACGGAGCCGCGAGGTTGCGAAGCTCCCAATACATGGAAACGCATTGGCGAAGACAAGTGGGTGATAATGTATGATATTTACAGCGTAAATCCCCACAATTTCGGCTTTGTGGAGACTTCTGACTTTAAGACTTTCACGCCATTAGGTCATTTGAATGAAGGTGTGATGCGTGCAACAAATTTCTCTACCCCCAAGCATGGCAGTGTTATTCAGATAACAAAGCGCGAGGCGAAAAGACTGGAGAAGTTTTGGAAAAAAAAAGGCGAAGAAGAAGTAGAGGCGGATTTGTCAAGTCCATGTCAGGACGATAACCCGTCGGGTGGTCTCGTCAACCCGATATAACTCGGAACTTCTGCGGTTTACGACCCAGGCAATTTCATCTCCATCCATGAGAAGAAGTTGCCTTTCTTTTTCGAAAAGGTTCAGTTTGAGGTCTGTGAGGTAGTCGCTGAGCAACTTTCTCTTTTCCTTCATGCCAAAAGGAGCAAAAGTGTCGCCTGTTTGTGGAGTTCGGAGAGTCAAGGGACCATGCAGCTTGTCTGCGTCGAGGTAGGCTATATGAGGGTCTTTCTTGATAAGAACCTTTTCGATGGGGAGTTCTTCCTGCTCAAGCATTCCAGAAGGGTAACTAAGACTCTCAAGAATGATGGTGTTGCGGTCAATCAGCAGACGGCGCCCTTGGGACATGAATATTTTGCTGCTTTCGTTCAGTGAGGCAAGTACGTCTTTCAGTTGCTGTTTGTTAAATCCGATAGGGGAGAGCAGCTCGTGCAAGACGGATATTGGGGAAGCCTGTTGCAGGAGCCTATTTATAATAATGTGTGTCTCTCCATTTTCCTTTTGGATACAGCATTCCTTAATGGCTGCACTAATCGCCTGACGGTACACGTTTTGTACTTCGTTCAGGTTCTCGATTGTAGAGGTGATGTTGTGCATGACGCCTTTGTTGATGCTTTCCAGCAGAGGCAGTACATTTAGCCGTACTTTGTTACGTGCATAGTCATCTTCTAAGTTTGTGTGATCGGTCATGTGCTCCAAGCCTTCCAAGCGCAGATGCTCCAGTATTTCCTGTCTGGTCAGGCAGAGCAAGGGACGTATAACATCATCATTCTTGGGCTGCATTCCGCACAACCCTTTGATGCCTGTACCTCTGGATAGATTCAGCAAAAAGGTCTCAATATTGTCATCTTTGTGATGTCCGACAGCAATAGCTTCAGCTTTCCACTTCGCTTTTAGTAAACGAAAGGCGTCGTACCGCAATTCACGTGCAGCCATTTCTATGCTTATTTTGTGCTCTTTTGCATACAGGGTGGTGTCGAAATCTACTTTATGGTATGCCAATCCATACTGTTTGCATAATTGTTCGGCAAACAGTTCGTCTCGCAGGCTTTCTTCTCCGCGAAGATGGAAGTTACAGTGTACAGCTATGACTTCGTATCCGAGTTGGTTCAGTATGCTGATAAGGCATACTGAATCGGGGCCTCCACTTAGCCCGACTAACACCCGCGCATTGTCTTTCAGCAGACCATGCAGGTGAATGTACTTTTGTACTTTTCCCCGTATCCTTTCCATTTTATTGCTGCAAAAGTACTTCTTTTTCATGACTTTTTATCTTAAAACAAAAAATTACTGCAAAAAACTTTGAGAAACCTTTGCCGTTAAGACAAAAAGTGCTACCTTTGCACTCGCAAAAGCAAAGATGGTGCGTTGGATGAGTGGCTTAGTCACCGGTCTGCAAAACCGTTTACACCCGTTCGAATCGGGTACGCACCTCAGAGGGCAAGGTTCATTTCGATGAATCTTGCTTTTTTTGTTGGCTAAAAGTTCAAACATGACATTGGTGTTGGAAAGATTGGCAGCCAAGAAATGTTGTGTTTGTCCATTCTTTTGTACACCCAAGTAGGGTTAAATGCTTATAGGTATTTTAAGCGTACCCCTCGGGTCCGATGCACCGTACCCCTCGGGTCCACCTCATCGGACCCGAGGGGTACGCTTTTTGTGTTCAAGATTTATCCTTCGGCGGTTTAATTCCAGATTGGGTATGGAAGGGACGTAAAAAAGGCTGGCCAATCAGTCTTTCGACCTCTTAGTCAGCCTTGTTTCGGTTGGCAGCTGTGTTGCCAACGTTTGTAAGTGGAGATGGAGGGGATTGAACCCTCGTCCAAACAAGGAAGCCATATGCTTTCTACATGCTTATTCTTGCCTTCGGTTTTCGTGATGCAGCAAGACCAAGACCACCAACTGCACCCTTATCCTCTAAAATTTCATCAAGAGAGCGAGGCATCCCCTGACTATTCCTGATTTTATAGCACCGCTGGTCAGAACGCTTCAGGACGGGAGCTTTCTGGGCGATGTCTCGTTCCCTCGCCTAGCAAGGGAATTAGGCCAATCTACTATACTTCGATTAAGCAGCGAGAGCGTAACGATTTTCGCCAATTAATTGTTTGATGTCTGATATTAAAGAGAGGGGCATCGACTCTCTGCATGCTTACATACCACATCATCTTGCTGTCAAATCCAGTCATCCCCGGTAGTATTGACGATACAAGTGTCTGCAATACGGGTACAAAATTACAAGCTTTTGTGCTTGTTGCCAAATATTTGATTGGAAAACTATCTATTCGTGAGTTTTTTTCTGTTGTTTTTGTTAGTCTTGATGTTTCTTGAGCGGCTTTGGGGCACTGCTGCCTGTTTGATGCTTTCAGTCTTGGTGCTCCTGGTCCAAATTGTTGTTCCACAAGTAATGCTGCGTTTCTTTGGCAATGACTCCAGAAAGCAGCAGCAAGGAAATCAAATTCGGTATAGCCATCAGTGCGTTCATGATGTCGGAGAGATTCCATACCAGCGATAGGCTCATCGTTGCTCCTGCAAACACTAATAGTATATAAAGAATTCGGTAGAAAACGATGGAGCGTTTTCCCATCAGGTATTCAACGGCTCTTTCTCCGTAATAGCTCCAGCCCAAGATGGTGGAGAAAGCAAATGTGATGATGCCGAATGTCAGGATGGGGGTGCCGACGTATGGTATCAGTCCAAATGCTTTCTTAGTCAACATGCCCCCGTCTTCCTGGCTGATTTCAGGGTATGCAATGATGCTTGAAACAATGACCAATCCAGTGATAGCACAGATGACAACTGTGTCCCAGAATGTTCCTGTTGATGATACGAGAGCCTGCCTGGCAGGATTCTTTGTTTGTGCCGCAGCTGCGACAATTGGTGCAGAACCCATGCCCGACTCGTTGGAAAAGAGTCCGCGTGCGATGCCATATCTGGCAGCCGCCATCAGGACCGTTCCTGCGGTGCCTCCGCCTACAGCCTTGAGCGAGAATGCCTCGTTGAAAATGAGCGAGATGGCACTGCCTAAATACTCATGGTTGATGCAAAGAATGTAGATGCAGCCGAGTACATAGAATAGCGCCATAAACGGCACTAAGGCTGTGCACCACTTGGCTATGCTTTTGACTCCGCCAATGATGGCAAAGCCGACAAAGGTCGCAAGCACGAAGCCTGTAATCATCTTCGTGTGCTCTGGAGCTATGAAGTTTTCGCAAACTAAAGAAAGATTCTCGCTGATGGCATTCGCCTGCACGGTGTTCCCGATGCCGAATGTTGCAATGGCTGTGAAAATGCAGAAGAGTATGGCGAGCCATTTGAGGCCGAGCCCTTTTTCTAACGCATACATGGGACCTCCAAGCATTCTGCCGTCTTCGGACTTAACCCGATACTTGATGGCAAGCAATCCTTCCCCATATTTGGTAGCTATGCCGAATATGCCTGTAAGCCAACACCACAGCACGGCGCCAGGACCGCCAAGGCTTACGGCAGTGGCGACTCCAATGATGTTGCCTGTACCAATGGTTGCAGCCAATGATGTTGCTAAAGCCGCAAATTGACTCACGTCTCCTTGGGCGCTTTTGTCCTTCTGTAGTGATATCTTGATGGCCGTAAAAAGTCTTCTCTGTGGAATCTTTAATCTTATGGTAAGATAAATATGGGTGCCGAGCAGGAGTATCATCATAGGCCATCCCCAAATGGCATTGCTTATTTCTCCTGTTAGCTTGATGAGCTGTTCCATGTTTAGAGGTTCAAATGTTTGTGTTTTATGTCTTGAAAAAAGTGGCAACTTGTGAAAACAAATTGCCACTGTATGATGAATATAATCAGACTATATTAATATGTTCTGTAAAGCAGCCAAGCGTCTGGGTAAGTGCCGCGAAGTTGGTCGCGTGAGCTCACTGCAGAAGCGCGGTCGTCAAATGAAGATGCGATAACGCGATACATTCCTGTCTCAGGGTTCTGAGCCACTTGTGCAGAGAAGCCTTTTGAAACCAGTGTGTTGCGGAGGTTGTTGGCATTTTCAATTTTGCTGAAAGAACCGCATACGACGTTGAAGGCCTTCAGTGTTCCGCCGTTCATCACGGTGAGACGCTCTTGACGGTCGTTCGCTGTGTTTGGCTCAACAGTGGGAGTGGTCGTTACGACTGGAGTTACAGCAACTGGAGCTGTGTCAACTTGGTCTGTAGTTGTCTGAGCAAGTTCTTGTGCCTTTGCTTTTTCATAAGCTTTCTTATAGCTACTTTCTGATGATTTGCATGAAACAAAGGCTAGGGCAGCAATGAAAGCCATGCCCAAGAACAATTTTTTCTTCATAGTTTTCTCTTTTTACTTGTTAATGATTGAATGATTTGTACAAAGTTAGCTCTTATTTGGCATACTTCAAAGAGGATTACTAAAAAAAAAGTTAAATAAGCAAAAATGCCTTGTTTTTAATGGAGAATGTTGTATATTTGACACCGAATTAAAGTTTTTATTGTTAAACCCTAAACAGATTTGATTATGACAAAAGGTGATGGATTTGCATTGGCTGCTGCTTTTATCGGTGGCGCAGTTGCAGGAGCTGCAATAGGGCTGCTCTTTGCTCCAGAAAAAGGTGAAGACCAACGTGCGAAAATCAAGGCTGCTCTCGAGAAGCGCGGGGTGAAAATGGACAAGGAAAGTTTTGACAAACTTGTCGATGAGATTAAGAATCTGGGAAAGAAGAAAGAAGTTGTTCCAGCTGAAGATTTTGATGCGGAATAGTCTGCTCCCTTCCTTTTATACATTAATGACTTGATTATCCAATGGGGCAAGAATCTTCAGTGATAGGTAACGACATTCGCAGGTTGGCATATCGAGTGGAACGCTATCTGCGTCTCGAGGCGACCGAAAGGTTGACGATGCTGACAACCGTGATAGTGTTGGCGGCCGTGACCTTTGCTTTGGCTACGAGTGCAATCTTCTTCTTCAGTACGGGGATGGTGAAAACGTTGACCCTTGTTACTGAAGACGAGATGGTCAGTTACTATATGGTAGGTGCCATTCTTTTGCTACTGATTGTATTGATGTTTATCATAGGGAAACCTTTAATCGAATCTCGTCTGGTAAAGATATTTAGCAGTCAGTTGCTTGATGTTCCGACCATAACGGAGCAGGTGGCTACAACAGAGGGAAAAGATGAACAGATTCGTCGTTTGGCAGAGAGTCTGGCCATGGAGTTGGATGCGACAGAAAAGAAGGGAGGCGGTTTATGATACAGAAGAAGTACACTTCGCTTGCTGACATTCGTTTGGACAAAGAGCACGAGAGGAGGCAAATAGAATACGGAGTACATAAATTGAAGAATGATGTCGAGGACTGTTTCAGACCCAAGGACAACTTTTTTCTCAACTCTTCTAATAAATATATGCATTATATTGGTTATGCGATGTCTGCATATAAAGTCGCTATGACAATGAAGGGTCTGGTTGGATTCTTTTCTAAAAAACGGTAATTTTTCTTGAAAAAAACTCAAAAGCACTTGTAATTGATTTTACAGGTGCTTTTTCTTTGTAAACCCGTCGTTTTTTGCTACCTTTGCATTCAAAATAGGAATTGTATAAAAAATGAATCAGCAGTATTCGTCCGCATTGCTTGAACGTGCCGTAGATGAGTTTGCAAAACTGCCAGGAATTGGGCGTAAAACAGCTATGCGACTTGTTCTGCATTTGCTGCGTGTTGATGTGGGGAAAATAGATGCCTTTACTGATGCCGTTTCAACGTTGTGTCATGAAGTGCGCTATTGTTCCGTCTGTCATAACATTAGCGATGATGATGTCTGCCAGATTTGTTCTAATCCAGCGCGCGATGCTTCAACCATCTGTGTGGTGGAGAACGTTCAGGATGTGATGGCCTTAGAACAGACCCAGCAGTATCGCGGGCTCTACCATGTATTGGGAGGAGTTATATCCCCGATGGATGGGGTGGGCCCTGGTCAATTGGAAATCGAAAGTTTGGTTCAGCGTGTGGATGAAGGAGGGGTGGACGAGGTTATTTTCGCGCTCAGTTCGACAATGGAAGGAGATGCTACCAACTTCTATCTATTTAGGAAGTTGATGAAATATCCTGATTTGAACTTGACCGTGCTGGCAAGGGGCATGAGCATCAACGATGAATTGCAATATACAGACGAAGTGACATTGGGGCGCTCGTTGATAAATCGTGTACCATTTACCTGCAAGTGACGTTGCTCTGCTGTACGAAAAAGGATAAAATTATGGTTAAATATATACAGAAACTACTAAATATATTAAAAATAGAACTCTTTATGATGTGGGCAATACTTGTTGCTCTTGTTGTATTGGGTGAAGTGGGAATCATTCCAAATGGAGTAGTGTTGCCGCACTCTTCTGAAGAATTTGAACTAAACGTGTTGGCAATCGCATTGACAATTATTGGTGTACCATTGGCATTACGGTTGTTCACGCTGAACACGACCAAAGGGCTGCGCCGCATGAACAATGATGAGGCTTTGCGATCTTATCACGTGTGGAGTATTGTACGAATGGGTATTTTAGGAGCTGCGGCGGCGTTTTGTGTGTTTGTGTATTATTTTGCAATGAGCGCAAGTTGCGCTTTTTGTGCTCTTGTGATAGTTTGTGTGTCTATCTATTGTTGGCCCTCTAGTGACAAGATATCTTCTTACTTGGAAGGGATACATCAGGAATGAATATATGTAAAGAAGTTGGTAACAGTACAAAACGGAGATTTTGAAGCTTTCGGTCATCATAGTAAATTATAATGTGCGCTACTATCTGGAGCAGTGTCTGCTTTCGGTAGAGAAGGCTCTTTGTGGTGTATGTGGAGAGGTCTTTGTTGTGGACAACAATAGTACGGATGATTCCATCTCTTATTTGAAAAGCCGTTTCCCTTGGGTGCGTTATATTGAGAATGATGTGAATGTTGGCTTTTCTCGTGCAAACAATCAAGCATTGCGTGAGGCACGTGGAGAATATGTGCTTTTGCTAAATCCCGACACTTTCATAGGAGAGCGTACATTGAGGGAGTGCATAGAGTTCATGGACAAAAATCCTCAAGCGGGTATGTGTGGCGTGGGAATGTTGAGAATTGATGGTTCTTTCGCTCCAGAATCGCGTAGAGGGGTGCCAACACCATTTGTCGCCTTCTGTAAAATGTCGGGACTGGGAACCTTGTTCCCCAAGAGTCGTTTGTTTGGCAGGTATTACATGCAGTACCTCAATAAGTATTCCATCAATCCGATAGAGATTGTGAGTGGAGCTTTTATGTTCATTCGTGCTGAGGCTTTGGCTCAAGTAGGATTGCTTGATGAAACATTCTTTATGTATGGCGAGGATATAGATTTGAGCTATAGAATCTTAAAGGCTGGATATAAGAACTATTACTTGCCAACCCAAATCCTGCATTACAAAGGAGAAAGTACCAAAAAGGATTCTGTCAAGTATGTGAATGCTTTCCACAAGGCAATGGTCATTTTCTTTAAGAAGCACTTTGTCCAGTATAGTTCGATTTATTCTGTTTTTATAACCATTACCATTGTGCTTAAAGGGACTTTGTCGTATCTTGTTCAGAAAACCCGTGCATGGTCTTGCCGAAAACAGAAAATGGAACGATTGAAGTTTTTGATAGTGAGTGACGGTCAGAATCTGGATGATATGAAGAGGATAGCCGAGAAATATCAGTTCCGCTATGATGTTTTTCATTCCCGTTTAGGCGACATGCCAAGTACAGACGTTCTCTATAGGGATTATGATTATATTGTTTTTGATACAAGCCGTTACCCATACAGTTCTATCTTGGAATTTTTCCGACACGATGATAACAATCGTCGCCGTCCCTTAATTGCAACATACATCCCTTCAAATAAGTCTATTATGACTTTTCAAGGGGCACTTAATTAATCAAGTAAAATTATAGAAAGTAAAAGAAAATCATCTATATATGTTACGAATAGCAGTACAATCTAAAGGACGTCTCTTTGAGGATACAATGAATCTTTTGAAAGAGACAGGAATTAAAGTAAGTTCAAACAAGCGCACCTTGCTTGTTCAGTCATCGAATTTTCCTCTCGAGGTTCTCTTCCTTCGCGATGACGATATACCTCAAACGGTGGCGGACGGAGTTGCCGATGTGGGCATCGTGGGTGAGAATGAATTTGTTGAGCGCGATAAAGACGCTGACATTGTAAAGCGACTCGGCTTTAGCAAGTGCCGTATATCATTGGCCATTCCTAAGGCTATTGACTATCCAGGAGTGGAATGGTTCAATGGGAAAAAGATTGCAACTTCTTATCCTGTTATCCTGCGCAAGTTCATGGAGGAAAAGGGCGTGAAGACAGACATCCATGTCATTCAAGGCTCTGTGGAAATCGCTCCTGGAATTGGGTTGGCAGATGGTATCTTCGATATTGTTAGCTCAGGTTCCACTCTCGTCAGCAATAACTTGAAAGAGGTGGAAGTTGTGATGAAAAGTGAAGCCTTGTTGATAGGGAACAAAGGACTTACAGAGGAAAAGAAAGCGATACTGAACGACCTTCTATTCCGTATCGAATCTGTTTTGATTGCCGAGGACAAAAAGTATGTGCGGATGAATGCCCCCAAGGCTCATTTGGCAGAGATTATAAAAGTTTTGCCAGGATTGAAGAGCCCAACGGTGATTCCTCTTGCTGATGATGAATGGTGCTCTGTGCATGCCGTTTTGGACGAAAAACATTTTTGGGAGATTGTTGGGCAGTTGAAGGCTTTTGGTGCAGAAGGAATCTTGGTTACTCCAATTGAAAAGATGATTTTATAATGAATATTGTTAAATATCCAGATAGAAAAGATTGGGTCTCCTTGCTTGAACGCCCTCATCGTGATGCTTCTGAGCTGCGTGAGACGGTGAAGACTGTCCTTGACAGGATTCAGGAAGATGGGGATGCTGCCGTAAAGGAATTTGAACAGAAATTCGACAAGGTACAGCTGGAATCACTTGCTGTTTCAGAAGCAGAGATGCAAGAAGCAGAAGGACTCGTGTCGCCAGATTTGGCAGATGCCTTGAAACTGGCTCATTCCAACATTGAGAAGTTCCATGCATCTCAGAAGTTTAACAGCGCAAAGGTTGAAGTTGCCCCAGGAGTTGTATGCTGGCAAAAGTCTGTTCCTATCGAAAAGGTGGGACTCTATATCCCTGGCGGCACAGCGCCCTTATTCTCTACAGTGCTGATGCTGGCAACGCCGGCGAAAATAGCGGGATGTAAGGAAATCGTACTGTGTACTCCTCCCAATAGAGAGGGGAAGGTACATCCTGCCATTCTTGTGGCTGCTCGGATTGCAGGCGTGAACAAGATTTTCAAGGCAGGGGGTGTTCAGGCCATAGGCGCAATGGCGTATGGCACAGAGTCCGTACCTAAAGTAAGTAAGATCTTTGGTCCTGGCAATCAGTTCGTCATGGCGGCGAAGCAGCAGGTGAGTCTGCATGAAGTAGCAATTGACATGCCTGCAGGTCCTTCTGAAGTTGCTGTTGTTGCTGATGATACAGCCAATCCCGTGTTTGTTGCGGCAGATTTACTTTCTCAGGCAGAGCATGGCATTGACTCTCAATCAATCATGATTACAACATCAGAGGATATGGCTGCCAAGGTCAATGCGGAAGTGGAGCGACAATTGGCGTTGTTGCCTCGCAAAGAGATTGCAGAAAAATCCTTACAGTATTCTAAATTGATCATTGTTAAAGATATTGACGAAGCTGTTGACATCACCAATGAGTATGCTCCCGAGCATCTTATTCTTGCTGTAGGAGATTATTCAAAGTTTGCAGAAAGGGTAGTGAATGCGGGAAGCGTATTTCTGGGCAATTATTCTTGCGAATCAGCAGGCGACTATGCTTCAGGTACAAATCACACGCTGCCAACTTCTGGTTATGCAAAGGCATATAGCGGTGTAAACCTTGATTCTTTCTGTCGTAAGATTACGTTCCAAGAGTTGACAGCGCAAGGCATTCAGTCCATAGGGCGTGCTGTCGAACTGATGGCAGAAGCAGAAGAACTCGATGCGCACAAGAATGCCATGACTGTGAGATTGGAATCAATCATAAAATAATATTTGTTGATTATGAAAAATCTTCAAGATTTAGTTCGTCCTAATATATGGGCATTGAAGCCTTACAGCTGCGCGCGCGATGAGTTTAAGGGTGTGAAAGCAGATGTGTTCATTGATGCCAACGAAAATCCTTATCCTAACGGCGTCAATCGCTACCCAGATCCCTTGCAAGAGCAATTGAAGCAGATGATTTCTCCCATGAAGTCTGTTCCTGTTGATAATATCTTTTTGGGTAATGGCAGTGATGAGGCTATCGATTTGCCGTTCCGCATCTTCTGCCGCCCAGGCGTAGATAATGTCGTAGCCATTGACCCGACCTACGGCATGTATGAGGTATGTGCGGATGTGAATGATGTTGAGTATCGTAAGGTATCTCTTGATGAGAACTTCGACATGAATCCTGAAGCATTGCTGGCAGCATGCGATGAGAACACGAAAATCATCTTCATCTGCTCTCCTAACAATCCGACAGGTAATGCCTTTAGTCGTGACAAGATAGAGAAAGTCATTGCGGAATTTCAGGGTATTGTGATTGTCGATGAAGCTTATAGCGATTTTTCTGCTCAGAAGCCGCTTCGATGCGATATATCCAAATATCCTAATTTGATTGTGCTCGCTACATTCTCAAAAGCATGGGGCGCAGCAGGCATCCGTCTTGGCATGGCATTTGCAAGCACCGAAATCATTGGGCTTTTCAACAAAGTCAAGTATCCTTACAATGTAAATGTTCTCACACAGAAAAAAGCGCAAGAAATATTAGGGAATGTGACTCTGTTGCAGCGGCACATTTCCATGATTCTTGAAGAGCGTGAGACTTTGGTAAAGGCGATGGCATTGCTGCCTGTCTGCAAGAAAGTGTATGAGACTGACGCCAATTTCATCCTGGCTCGTATGACAGATGCCAATGGCATTTACAAATACCTTGTGAAGAAAGGCGTCATTGTTCGCAACAGAAACAATGTACATCTGTGTGGCGATTGTCTCCGCTTCACAGTGGGAACGAAAGACGAGAACACCAAACTTTTAGGAGCCCTCAGGCAATATGTGTAGAATATGAAACAAGCACTTTTTATTGATAGGGATGGCACCATTTTGGTGGAGCCGGCCGACGAACAGATAGACTCTTTCGAGAAGTTTCAGTTTCTTCCTGGCGTCATCCGTAACTTGAACTTTATCCGTACAAAGCTTGACTTCGAGTTTGTCATGGTGAGCAATCAGGACGGATTAGGAACAGCATCTTATCCGGAAGAAGATTTCTGGCCAACGCACAACTTGATGCTCAGCACCTTGAAAGGGGAGGGCGTCGAGTTTGACGATATGCTGATAGACCGTTCTTTCCCTGACGATAATCTTCCGACACGCAAGCCAGGCACAGGGATGCTGGGCAAGTATATGGCAGGTGAGTATGACCTTGCCAACAGCTATGTCATAGGCGACCGACAGACTGATAAGCAGCTCGCGCTGAATCTTGGTTGCAAGTATCTCATCCTTGGCGATAATGTACAGTCATGGGACGAGATAGCAGAACGTCTCTTTGCCGGTGAGCGCACAGCTTCTGTGCGCAGGACCACCAAAGAAACAGACATCGATATTAGTTTGGACCTCGATGGAACAGGCGTGTGCGACATCAACACAGGACTGGGCTTCTTTGACCACATGTTGGAACAAATCGGCAAACATGGTTCTATCGACTTGCGAATCCACGTGAAGGGCGACCTCAATGTCGACGAGCATCATACGATAGAAGACACAGGCATTGCTCTCGGCGAGTGCATTTGCAAGGCATTAGGAAACAAGCGAGGAATAGAGCGTTATGGCTATACTCTCCCTATGGATGATAGTCTTTGTCAGGTCGCTTTAGACTTTGGAGGTCGTGCGTGGCTAGTTTGGGACGCAGAGTTCAAACGTGAGTATGTTGGCGATATGCCGACCGAAATGTTTTATCACTTCTTTAAGTCTTTTAGTGATGCTGCACGCATGAATCTGAACATCAAGGCCGAGGGCGATAACGAACATCATAAGATAGAAGGAATATTTAAAGCGCTTGCCCGCAGCATCAAGATGGCTGTGAAGCGTGATATTTTCAAGTTTCAGCTGCCAAGCAGTAAGGGAGTCTTGTAATAGAACCCACTATTTTTGTCCAGCAGATTTATCCATGAGGAAACGTCAAAGAGTTCGTTTCCTCATGTTTCTTTTATGCATACCCCTCGGGTCCGACATACCGTACCCCTCGGGTCCACCTCATCGGACCCGAGGGGTACGCTTTTTATCCCTTTCGCAATATTGTCCCCACGAGGGGCTCTTTTACCGATGAAATGACGTTGTTCGTTCACGTTTTCTGGCGCCATCTGTACATTGAATTTTTTGCAAAAAAAATGTATCAGAAATCTCACGACCTCTGATACATGAAATGCTATGAAAAAACGAATGTCTAAATGATGAGCGGAAAACGAGACTCGAACTCGCGACCCCAACCTTGGCAAGGTTGTGCTCTACCAACTGAGCTATTTCCGCACAACGTGATTCCTATTTTCCCAAACAGGAATCACAAAAATCCCTTTATTTATTATGAACCATTATTTAGAGCGGAAAACGAGACTCGAACTCGCGACCCCAACCTTGGCAAGGTTGTGCTCT
>JAUMXY010000045.1 GCA_030528885.1 Bacteroidales bacterium
TTGTTGCTCAGGAACTTATAAATAAAGTTAAATTATAGTGTTGCGGAATTAAGGAAAAAAGATTTCCTCTGTGATTTCCTTTATATTTCCTTTCTGTAAAAATAAATGATGTGGGTGGTTTGGGAAAGTAAATTGCAAGTAAATTTAGAGTAAATACCTTTCCGTTGAACAAAAAAGATTTCCTCTGTGATTTCCTTTATATTTCCTTTCTGTAAAAGTAAATGCTGTGGGTGGTTTGGAAAGTAAATTTAGAGTAAATCCATTCTGTATTTCTCTCACTGAAATAGCACCGATTTCATTCTATGAGCCTTGTGAGGCTCACGTTATATTATATAATAATGTACTCGCGCGTGAGGGAAGTGGGTTGGGTTCCTTTCTTGTGTATGAATAAAGGCGAATGGGAGGATTATAGCGGGTCAACATCGTAGTAGATGTTGAGGCTTTTGGCTATAGGCATTGCGAGCATCTGGCTCTGTATGGATAGGAGTGCTTCGCGCACTTGGGTGACGGAGGCCTGATGCTCTATCTTGAGCATGATTTTGCGGATGTAGAGCGAGTGCATCCTTGCGATGGGTGGGCGTTCGGGACCCAGCACCCTGTCGCCGAAGACTGCTCGGAGTCGTTCGCCCATGTCGTCGGCGAGGTGGTCGAGCAGCTGGTCGTCGCGGTGGCGCAGGTAGACGTTGATGAGTCGGCGGAAGGGTGGATAGTTGAAGAGCTGACGTTCCGACATTTGTTCGTAGAACATCTGCCAATAGTCGTTGTTGGTGATGTGGCGGATGATGTCGCTGTCGGCGGAGCGTGTTTGCAGAATGACAAGCCCGGGCTTGCGGTTGCGTCCTGCTCGCCCTGCCACTTGGCTGAGTGTCTGGAAGGCGCGTTCGTAGCTTCGGAAGTCTGGTAGGTTGAGCATGGAGTCGGCGTCGAGTATGCCTACGACGGATACGTTGTCGAAGTCGAGTCCTTTTGTAACCATCTGTGTGCCAATGAGTATGTCGGCCTTGTGGCAGGCGAAGTCGCTGATGATTCGCTCGTGCTGCAGGCGTGTCTTGGCTGTGTCGAGGTCCATGCGCAGGGTGGCGGCTCCCTCGAAGAGCTTGGCTATCTGTTCTTCTACTTTTTCTGTGCCCACTCCGATGTCGGTGAATGCGGTTTCTTCGCAGGCAGGGCATTGGGTCGGTATGTGTGTCGTGTAGCCGCAGTAGTGGCAGGTGAGTGTGGCGGTTTTTTTGTGGAGGGTGAGCGTGACGTCGCAGTGCGGGCAGCGTGGCACCCAGCCGCATTGCTTGCATTCGATGAAGCTGGAGAATCCGCGGCGGTTCTGGAAGAGGATGATTTGCTCTTTCCTGTCGAGTGCTTCGCGCATGGCTTCGATGAGGCGCGGTGAGAAAGCGCCTTTCATGAGCTTTTTTCGCTTGGCCTCCTTGGTGTCGATGACTTCAACGGTGGGCAGCTGCATGTCGCGGTGGCGGTGGGTGAGCTGCACGTATCCGTAGCGCTCTTTGCGCGCCATGTGGTATACTTCGAAACTGGGTGTGGCGGTGCCGAGCAGGGTTTTTGCACCAGCCATGTGGGCCAGCATGATGGCTGCACTGCGGGCGTGGTAGCGTGGGGCGGGTTCTTGCTGCTTGTAGCTGTGCTCGTGCTCTTCGTCAATGATGATGAGCCCCAGGTTGCTGAACGGCAGGAAGATGCCGGAGCGCACGCCGAGTATGAGCTGGTAGGGGCAGGCGGATGCTTGCCGCTTGTAGATGTCGAGGCGCTGTGCTTCGGTGAATTTTGAATGATAGACGCCCATCTTGTCGCCAAAGACGCGGCGCAGGCGCTCTGTAATCTGGGTGGTGAGGGCAATCTCCGGCAACAGATAAAGCACTTGCTTCCCTTCTTGCAAGCATTTGTGGATGAGGTGAATGTATATCTCGGTCTTTCCTGAAGAGGTGACGCCATGCAGCAGGGTTACATTCTTCTCGGAGAAGGATTTTTCGATGCTCTCCATGGCTTGCTGCTGGACGGGGCTGAGGGTGCTGAGTGGGGAGGTCTTTGCTTCGGCGCTGTGGGCGTCGGCGGAGCGTCGTTTTTTGTTTTTCTCCTTGAGGGCCTCCTCGTCTTTGGGCTTCATGGCGCCAGGCAGGGCGGCTTTCATCACGTCTCCCAAAGGGCAGATGTAGTAGCTTGCCATCCATTGCCAGAAGCGGAGCTGCAGTTCGTTGACGGCGGGCTGCTCGTCAAGTACTTCTATGATGCTCTTGAGCTCAACGCCTTGCGGAGTGTTGCTGTGCAGGGTGAGCACTACGCCAGTGTAGATTTTGTTTTTGCCGAGGGGCACGACCACACGGCTGCCTCGCCTGACCTTGTTCTCTAACTCGGAAGGGACAAGGTAGGTGAAGCTGTCGAATGCTATGGGAAGTGTGACGTCGGCGAACATGTTTGTCGTTTTACGATGATGCGGTTTTGAGGTTGGCTGTATGTGTAACCTCAAAACCGCATAGTTTGTAATTGAAAGTTCTCGGATTAGAAGATGTAAGTCAGAGAAACTTGATGTGTGTTGTTCTTGAGCTTGCCCTTCACGCCATTGATGGCCGTGCCAAGTACTGTTGCTTCGGCAGTCTTGCCTATTCCGATGTTGTAGTTGTAGCCAACGCGGATGTGCTTGAGGGCTGTAACGCCTGCGCCTACGTTCCAAGAGAATTCAGACTTCTTCAGTTCCCAGCCTTCTGAGATGTTTTTGGGAGCCCAGTTTCTGTCGCCCACGTTCCAGGAGAACTGAGGTCCTGTGGCGAAATACACGCTGGCAAGGCTGCTGAAGCCGATGGTGTACTTTGCGTTGATGGGGAGTGACACGTAGTGAAGTGTCTTCTTGCTTTCGTTGGTTCCGTCTGACAGTGCTATGCTCTTGTTGTCGTAAAGGAGAGATGCTTCAACTCCGAGACCTGCAAGAGGAATGGTGACGTCGGCTGTCACACCGGCAAAGAAGCCTGCGCGGTTGTCGCCGTCAAGGTTTCCTTTGTAGTCCTTCAGGCTGACAGAGTTCATGTTGAGACCGGCTTTTACTCCGAATTTTACCTGTGCCTGTGATGGCAGTGCAAATGAGAGCGCTGCAATCAGTACAGCGAGGCTCAAGATGTTCTTTTTCATGTGCTTAATTTTCTAATTGGTAAAAGTTTGTTGATTGTAGGGGACAAAGTAAATACTTTTTTCTTGAATTACGAAATATTTGTGGCAAAAAGTTGCGAAAGGGTGGGGCGGGCGCTGCGAATGATGGCTGAAAATAGCGGATGGCGGCTGTCGGAAGGCGGATTTTCCCCCACTTTTTGTGCTTGAAGCTGATTTGTGTAAAAATCAGGTGATTAAAGACTTGTTGACACCTCTGTTGATAAGTTTTTTGAAAAAAAATGAAATAATTGTGGGGAATTGTGGGGAAATTCTGTATATTTGCACATTATTTAATTTAAAAGCCTCAAAAGGCTATAAAAAACGTTGTTGTTTCATCAATAAAGACAGTAAAGTGCGTTTTATCGGAGATTATTCAGCCAAGACGGATGCTAAGGGGCGCGTGTTTTTGCCTGTAGCGTTTCGGAAGATTCTTGATGCGGAAGGCGAGCGTGGGCTCGTTCTGCGGAGAGATGTCTTCCAGAAGTGTCTTGTGCTGTATCCGGAATCTGTGTGGAACGAGCAGCTTGATGGGCTGAGACGTGGCTTGAACCCGTGGAACAGCAAGGAGCAGATGATGCTTCGTCAGTTTGTGGCTGATGCGGAGTTTGTGGAGCTTGACGGGCAGGGGCGCATGCTTGTGCCGAAAGCTAAACTGCACTATGCAGGCATTGAGGGCGATGTGCGTTTCTTGGCAATGGTTGACCGCATTGAGGTGTGGAGCAAGCGGGCGCTTGAGGAGCTGATGGGCAGCCATGATGAGCTTGGCAGTGAGATGGAACAGAAGTTCGGACAGAAGGAGTATGGGATTTAATGGATGGGTGTGATGGCAGAAGGGAATGAGACATATCATGTTCCGGTGCTCCTGACGGAGAGCGTTGACGGGCTGAACATTGGTGATGGCGGCTGTTTTGTGGACGTGACGTTTGGCGGTGGCGGCCATAGCAGGGAAATCCTTTCTCGCTTGAACGGCAAGGGGCGTCTGTACAGCTTTGACCAAGATGCGGATGCGGAGAGGAATGCGGATGGGCTTGACAAGTCCGGCTTCACGTTCGTGAGAAGCAACTTCCGTTTTCTGAAGAATTTCATGAGATTTTACGGAGAGGAAGGTATTGACGGCTTGTTGGCAGACTTGGGCGTGAGTTCTCATCACTTTGATGACTCGGAACGGGGCTTTTCGTTCCGTTTTGACGGGAAACTGGATATGCGGATGAATCAACGTGCAGGAAAGACGGCTGCGGATGTTGTGAATACGTATGATGAAAAACGTCTGGCGGATATCTTTTACTTGTATGGCGAACTGAGGCAGAGCCGAAAGATTGCTGCAGCAATAGTCAAGGCTCGGCAGGGGAAGCGGATTGAGACTGTTGCCGATTTCTTGGATGTGGTGAAAGTGTTTTTCCGCAGTGAGCGTGAGAAGAAGGACATGGCGAAAGTGTTTCAGGCCTTGAGAATAGAGGTGAATCATGAGATGGACGCCTTGCGTGATATGCTGAAAGGGGCGGCTGACATGCTGAAGCCTGGAGGGCGGCTGGTGGTGATTACGTATCACTCGCTAGAGGATAGGATGGTGAAGAACATGATGAAGACGGGGAATGTGGAAGGTCGAGAGGATAAGGACTTTTTTGGTCGGGTGAACACGCCGTTCCGTCTTGTGAACCGACAGGTGATTGTTCCGAGCGACGAAGAGATGGCACGCAACCCGCGTAGCCGAAGCGCTAAATTGAGAATAGCTGAAAAACTATAATCCACGCCTTGAAGAGGCGATAAAGTGAGTTACACATTATTATATTTAAAGGAAGGCGGATGTGCGCTTCCTCAAAATGAAATGTTATGTTGAAGAAAGAAGAACACCCTGATGTGAAAAAGGAGGAGTTGCGAATGACTCTTCCTGAAGATGCTGGAGCGGAGCATGATGATATGCTGGACGACCAGGAGGCTATGGAAGCGAAGGAGGCTATGGAGGCCATGAGGAAGTTTACGGATGAGGATGAGGATGAGATGGGGGAGATTTCTATCAAGTCGATTCTTGGCGGTGACTTCCTGATGAGCAAATTCGTCATCAAGCAAATTATGTTTGTGATGTTTTGTGTGGCATTGATGATTTTGTATACGGCAAACAGATATGACAGTCAGCAAGATGCAATCTTGATTGACAGTCTGAGAAATCATTTGCAGGATGTGAAGTACAATGTGCTTACGCAGTCGAGTGAACTGATGAACTTGGTCAGGCAGTCGAATATTGAGAAGAAACTGAAGACGACAAGTGACAGTTTGCTGAAGAATTCGACAACGCCTCCGTTCCTGATTAAGGTGGGAGAGGGCGAAGAGATGGATGAGGTGGAAGAACTGCAGGAGGTGATGGTGGGCTCTAACGGCTCGTCGAGGGATTCGCTTAGGTAGAAGAGACTATGTTTTGAAAAAAGAAGTGAAGGATGAAATTTGAAAAGAAATATATTAGTACCCGGGTTACGGTGATTGTGGTGGTGGCTGTGCTGTTTGTGGTTGCCATCATTGCTCGTGCTGTCGTGACCGCGACAGTGGAGAATGAGCGGTGGAAAAAGCTGGGTGCAGTGAGCGTAGGCGATACGGTTCCTCTGCCTGCTGCGCGAGGCAACATCTTGAGCGCTGACGGTCAATTGATGGCTAGCAGCTTGCCTGATTATAAGGTGTATATCGATTTCTTGTCAGGAGTGGAGCGGTACGATTCGCTGGATGCTCGTGGCAATAAGTTGAGGGTGTATGATGCTGAGCAGATGGCAAAGAAGGATACGATGTGGCTGGAGAGCATGGATACGATTTGCCGTGGGTTGGCGAATATTTGTCCTAATTACACTTATGAGGAGCACCGGAAGCACTTGATGGCGGGACTGACGAACCACAAGAGATACTGGGATGTGTCGCCTCGCACGGTGTTGAATTTTATCCAGTACAATGACTTGATGAGGCTGCCGGTGTTTAACAAGAAGAATCGTTATGAAAGCGGGTTGACAATCATACCGCGTAATAATAGGAATAAGCCTTTTGGGTCGTTGGCTAAGCGCACGCTCGGCGAGATGTTTGGCGCAAAGGATTCAGCGCGCTCGGGGCTGGAACTGGCGTATGATTCGTTGCTGAGAGGCGAGCCGGGGGAGAAGCACAACAAGAAGGTTCTTTCCAAATTCTTGTCTATCATTGACAAGGAGCCTGTAGATGGTTATGACCTTGTCAGTACGATTGATGTGAGCATGCAGGATATCTGTGAGAGTGCTCTTCGGGAGAAGCTGCATGAGCTGGATGCGTCGATGGGTGTGGTGGTGCTGATGGAGGTGAAGACGGGTGATGTGAAGGCGATTGTGAACCTGATGCGTTATGATGACGGCAACTACTATGAGGCGAGAAACTATGCGTTGGCTGCTTTGATGGAACCGGGCTCTACATTCAAGACTGCTTCTATCATGGTGGCTCTGGATGATGGTTATATTACACCTTCAACAACGGTGGATACGGGCAATGGTATCTATAATATGTATGGCGCGAAGATGAAGGACCACAACTGGGCAACGAGGGGTGGTTATGGTGTTCTGGATGTACCGCATATCCTGATGGTTTCCAGCAATATTGGCGTGAGTCGCATTGTTGACGAAAATTATCATCATCAACCCCAAAAGTTTGTGGAGGGATTGCGTAGGGTTGGCATTGGAACGCCATTGGGATTGCCGTTTGATGGTGCGGCAGACCCTGTCATTCGTACACCTAATAAAGAGAACTGGTCGAAGACGGCTCTTGCCTGGATGTCTATAGGATATGAAACTCAGATTCCGCCTATCAGTACAGTGAGCTTTTATAATGCTATTGCTAATGGCGGGAAAATGGTTCGTCCTCGGTTTGTGAAGGGCATTTCGAAGAAAGGAGAAATGGTGGAGGAGTTCCCTGTGGAGGTGATTAAGCCGCAGATTTGCAAGAAGTCAACATTGGATGACATACAAAATATTTTGTATCGAGTTGTGAATGATAAGGCTGGCTTAGGAAAGAAAGCCGGCAATCCGTATTTCCATGTAAGCGGAAAGACCGGAACTGCGCAGGTGGCTACGGGAGGCAGCTACAAGAGCGGGAAAAATGAGCACTTGGTGAGTTTTTGTGGGTATTATCCGTCGGAAGACCCCCAATATACCTGTGTGGTGGCTATTCGCCATGGGTACTATGTGGCAAGTGGAGGTGGACAGGCTGGTCCTGTGTTCTCTAAGATTGCTCAGCGGATTTACTCTAAAAATGTGACGACAGATATTAATTTGGCGCGTGATACGGCGGCGGTGTTTGTACCTGATGTGAAAACTGGGAATGTGATGGCTGCCCGTTATGTGTTGGATGAATTAGGCGTGAAAGCGAATGGAGCGCAAGGGTATGAATGGGGTGCTGCAGCAATTGGCGCTGGGGGCGTGGATTTTAGACCTGTGGAGCAGAAGAAAAATGCGGTGCCCAATGTGGTGGGCATGGGGGCGAAGGACGCTGTGTATGCCATGACTTCGAATGGTTTGAAGGTGAGAATGAAAGGGCGGGGGAAGGTCGTTAGGCAGAGTGTTGAGGCTGGCGTCCATGTTGTGAAGGGACAGATTGTTACGTTGGAACTTAATCAAACAAAATAATATGAAACTGAAGAATCTCATTGGCAAACTGGATGTGCTCGAAGTGAAGGGCAGCGTGGAGTGTGATATTTGTGGGGTGCAGATTGACTCGCGTCAAATTGGCGCGGGTGAATTGTTTGTGGCCGTGAAGGGAACTGTGGCTGATGGACATGGTTATATAGGCAAGGCTGTGGAGAAGGGAGCTGCGGCTGTACTGTGTGAGGTGATGCCTGATGTGACAGACATGAATGTAACCTATGTTCGGGTGAAGAATACAGAACAATCGGTTGGGCTTGTTGCTACAACGTTTTATGGGAATCCGACGGAACGCCTGAAGTTGATTGGGGTGACGGGTACAAATGGAAAGACTACGATTGCGACTGTGCTTTACGAGATGTTTCGTTGGATGGGATATAAGGCGGGATTGCTTTCTACTGTAGCTAATTATGTTGATGGGGAAATGATTCCGACGGAGCATACTACGCCAGACCCGATTACGCTGAATGCTTTGCTGGCTCGGATGGTTGAGGCTGGATGCGAGTATGTGTTTATGGAGGTGAGCAGCCATAGTGTGGTACAGAATAGGATTGGCGGGCTGACGTTTGCTGGCGGGTTGTTTACTAATATAACTCGTGATCATTTGGACTATCATAAGACTTTTGACAATTATATTAAAGCGAAGAAGCAATTTTTTGATAACTTGCCGGCTACAGCGTTCGCCATTACGAATGCTGATGATAAGAACGGGCTGGTGATGGTGCAGAACACGAGGGCGCAAGTGAAAACTTGCTCGGTGCATAGCCCGGCTGATTTTAAGGCAAAGATTGTTGAGTGCCATTTCGAGGGGATGTATTTGGAAATGAACGGGAAAGAGGTTGGCGTTCAGTTTATAGGGAAGTTCAATGTGAGCAACTTGCTGGCTGTTTATGGAGCAGCTGTGATGCTTGGTATGGATGAGAGGGAGGTGCTTGTGGCGCTGAGTGCTATGAAACCTGTGAATGGAAGGTTTGAAGCATTACGCTCCCCATCAGGATTTACAGCTATTGTGGATTATGCGCATACGCCTGATGCGCTCGATAATGTGCTGACGGCAATTCATGGCGTGCTGAATGGTAAGGGTGATGTGATTACTGTGTGTGGAGCGGGTGGAAATAGAGATAAGGGTAAGCGTCCGTTGATGGCTCGTGAGGCTGTAAGGCAAAGCGACAGGGTTATCGTGACAAGTGATAATCCTCGTTTTGAAGAGCCGCAGGATATCATCAATGATATGCTTGCCGGGCTGGATGATGAGGCCATGAAAAAGGTTGTTGCTATCGTGGATCGTCGGCAGGCAATCAAGACGGCTTGTATGATGGCGAAAGCGGGTGATGTGATTCTTGTTGCAGGAAAGGGGCATGAAGATTATCAGGATGTGAAAGGCGTGAAGTATCATTTTGATGATAAAGAGGAGATAAGGGCTTGTTTCTGATAGTAGATGTGTAATCTTTATAATTAGATAAGAAAGTGTTATACGATTTGTTTGGGTATTTGGACGGGTTGGACATCCCTGGTGCAGGAATGTTCAGTTATGTGTCTTTTAGAGCGTTGACATCGCTGATTTTGTCTTTGGTCATATCTATGGTGGCAGGCGAGTTTTTTATCAAGTATATGCGTAAGAAAAAGCATATAGAGGAAGCTCGCGATGCCGCAATAGACCCTTATGGGGTGCAGAAAAAGGGCGTTCCTTCTATGGGAGGAGTGGTTATCCTTGCTGCGGTGCTTGTGCCTGCTCTTCTGATGGGTAGGCTGGATAATGTCTATATGGTATTGCTGATAGCAACCATTGCTTTCTTTGGTTTCATTGGCTTCTTGGATGACAAGATTAAGTTGGGTGGAAATAAGGATGGACTGGCACCGAGATGGAAGATGTGTTCACAGTTTATTTTTGGTATATGTGTTGGTCTTACTTTGTGGTTGAGCCCGGATGCGGTGGTACGCGAGAATGTTGAGCGTGAGCTTGGCGATAAGGTTGAGGTGTTCCATAAGAGCCAAGCACGTAAAAGTACTGTGACAACTGTTCCGTTCTTCAAGAACAATAATATAGATTACTATGAAGTTTTCGATTTTGTTAAGGATGGAAAGACGAAGCGTGCATGTGGGTGGATTTTGTTTGTGCTGGTAACGACCTTCGTAATTGCAGCAGTAAGCAATGGGGCGAATTTGAATGATGGTATGGATGGCATGTGTGCGGGCAATTCTGCAATTATCGGCATAACGCTGGGTATTCTGGCGTATGTCAGTGGACATATCCAAATGGCAAGCTACTTGAATGTGATGTATATACCAGGCTCAGAAGAGATTGTTGTGTTCTTGTGTGCGTTTGTGGGAGCCTTGGTGGGATTCCTCTGGTATAATGCTTATCCAGCCAAGGTCTTTATGGGAGATACTGGAAGTTTGGCTATTGGTGGGGTGATTGCTGTTACGGCTGTTATCATACACAAGGAATTGTTGCTGCCCATTTTATGTGGTATTTTCCTGATGGAGAGCCTGTCCGTAATGCTTCAAGTGGCATATGCAAAAAGAGGAAATGCCAAGGGGAAGAAGTGGAGAGTGTTTAAGAGAGCGCCATTTCACGACCATTATCGGCATAAGATGGAAGATGGTGTTAAATATCTTATTAAGCGTCCTCATGGGCTGCTGTTTGAGTCAATGATTACGACTCGATTCTGGATTGTGACGATTTTGCTTGCTGCTATAACATTAATAACATTGAAAATAAGATGAAAAGAATTGTTGTACTTGGTGCGGCAGAAAGTGGTGTAGGTGCTGCTGTGCTGGCAAAAAAGAAAGGCTTTGATGTTTTTGTCAGTGACATGTCAAGGATTAAAGAACGCTATAAAGAGTTGCTAAATGAGCATGAGATTGTTTGGGAAGAAGAGCGTCATACAGAAGAGTTGATTCTGAATGCGGATGAGGTGATTAAAAGCCCGGGAATTCCTGATGGCGTTCCCATTGTTAGGAAGATAAAAGAAAGAAATATTCCTATTATCTCGGAGATTGAGTTCGCAGGCAGGTATACTCATGCGAAAATGATATGTATAACAGGAAGTAATGGCAAAACAACAACAACTTCGCTGATATACCATATATTGAAGAAAGCTGGGTATAATGTGGGGTTAGCGGGCAATATAGGAAATAGTCTCGCTTTGCAGGTGGCAGAACAAGACTTTGACTATTATGTAATAGAGTTGAGCAGCTTCCAGCTGGACAATATGTATGATTTTAAAGCAGATATTGCAGTGCTGATGAATATTACTCCGGACCACTTGGATAGGTATGATTTTAATATGCAAAACTATGTCGATTCGAAGATGCGTATCGTTCGGAATCAGACGGATCAGGATGCTTTTGTGTTTTGGAATGATGACCCGATTGTTTCGGAAGAGTTGAGGAAGTATAACATTAAAGCCAGGCTGTGCCCTTTTAGCGAGTTCAAGAGTGATAGTGTGATCGGTTATGTTGATGCAGATGAGTATGTGATTGAAGGGCCAATGCCTTTTAATATGGAGCAGGAAGAATTGGCGTTGCGTGGAAAGCATAATCTTTATAATTCGCTTGCGGCAGGCATTACTGCGGATTTGGCAGGTGTCAGCAATGAGAAGATTCGTGAGGGCTTGAAGACTTTTGAAGGTGTGGAACATCGATTGGAGAAAGCCGGTCGGGTGCGTGGTGTGGAATTTATAAATGACTCTAAAGCGACGAATGTCAATGCCTGCTGGTATGCGCTAGACAGTATGCGCACTCCTGTCGTTCTTATTCTTGGTGGAAAGGATAAAGGTAATGATTACTCTGAAATCTTCGACTTAGTGAGAGAGAAGTGTATTGGCTTAGTCTTTCTTGGAGTTGACAATTCAAAATTACATGCAGCATTTGACGGATTTGGCATTCCGATAGCTGATGTGAAGAGCATGAGGGATTGTGTAGATGAGTGTTTTAGAATGGCAGTTCCAGGGAGTACCGTGTTGCTGAGCCCATGTTGTGCAAGCTTCGATTTGTTCAAGAATATGGAAGACCGTGGTGAGCAGTTTAAAGAGTGTGTAAGGAATTTGTGATATTGAAAGTAGAAGGGAAGCGGCGAATACGAAATGATTGGTGAATATTAACGAAAGGAAAAAGATATGGGAAGGTTTGTGAATGCCTTGTTGGGAGGCAATCTGTTCAAGGGGGATAAAGGAGTGTGGATGATATACTTCTTTCTCTGTATGATTTCGTTGGTTGAGGTGTATAGTGCTTCAAGCCGCTTGACTTTTGATGGTGGAACTCATTGGGGAACGATGGTGAGTCAGGCTGGCTTCCTGCTGGTGGGATTGTTTGTCATCTTAGTGATTCATCGTATTCCTTGCAAATGGTTTATGTTATTTCCTTTCATACTGTTACCTGCGGCAATCATCCTACTGCTATATACCGCAGTCTTCGGAGGTGGAGGGGAAGTTAATGACACCCATCGCTGGGTTCGTTTAGGCTTGTTCAGTTTCCAGCCTTCAGAATTGGCGAAAGCGGCTCTTCTGATGACGACCGCTGTAGTTCTGGCAAAAACTCAAGCAGAAAGAGAGGTGGTTGTGAATGGGAAAAAACGGAAGATTGTTGGAGCAATTAAAGGACGGCGATATCTAGCTTTTGCCATCGTTGGTGGGGCGACTCTTGTTATATGTGGGTTGATCTTCATGGACAATGTCTCTACGGCACTGATGCTGATGTTTGTTGTTATTGTTATGATGTTTGTTGGGCATATTCCAAAAGACTTGATGTTTAAGGGATTGCTTGCTTTGTTCGCTGCAGGTGCGATTATGGTGATGGCGGCTATGGTGATTCCTGATAATGTGTTGAAGCAGAATAATGCCTTGAAACGTGTGGTTACGGTAAAACATCGTGTGATGCGTATGTTTGAAGTCTACGACAAGCCGTCGAATGAAGAAGAAAAGCCTGTTGATGCAAAGAAGATGTTGAATGACGAGAATTCGCAGAAAACGTATGCTTTTATTGCTGTTGCCAATTCCAATGTGATAGGCTTGGGGCCAGGTAATTCAATACAGAGAGACTTCTTGCAGCACGCAGAGTCGGATTTCATCTACGCTATCATTATTGAAGAGCTCGGTATAGCAGGGGCCTTATTCGTGGCTTTTCTTTATCTGGCATTGTTGATACGAGTGGGGAGAATCGCTTTGCGATGTCCAACTTTTTTTCCTGCGTTCCTAGTCTTGGGATTTGGTATCATGATTGTGTTGCAGGCCTTTGTCAACATGTCTGTAGCTGTATTTCCTGGTGTGGTAACAGGACAGCCTTTGCCGCTTATCAGTAAAGGAGGTACATCGATACTTATAACAAGTTTTTATATAGGAGTTATTCTGAGCGTTAGTCGTTATGTAAAGAAGAAAGAACAAAAAGCCCCCTTGGTGGAAGCACTTCCTGATGGCGAGACGAGTGAATATTATACAGATGGAGCGATGTCTTAAAGGCAAATGGGTGTATGAACGTTTTTTTTCTGGTGAAGATGCACGATTTTCATTTTTTTTGATTGAAAATCCGTTATTTATTTGTATTTTTGCTCATTAATTTATTTATACCAGAATAAGGGATGGATATGGAACAAAATAGACCTTTACGAGTGATTGTGAGTGGCGGTGGAACCGGTGGGCATATCTTCCCGGCAGTTTCGATAGCAAATGCTGTCAAGAGGCAGCATCCTGAAGCAGAGATACTGTTTGTGGGTGCCGAGGGGCGTATGGAGATGCAGCGGGTCCCCGCAGCAGGTTACAAGATAATAGGTCTTCCTGTTCGTGGACTCGTCCGTCCTTTGTGGAGCTTGAAAAATATTGGTGTGATGTTTGATTTCTTGAGGAGCAAGAGAAAGGTGAAGGCGATTATACAGGATTTTCAGCCGCAGGTTGCGGTTGGGGTCGGAGGGTATGCATCGGCACCGACGTTGAATGCGGCATATTCTATGGGAATCCCTTGCTTGATACAGGAACAGAATTCTTATGCGGGAGTTACCAATCGCTCTTTGGCGAAGAAAGCTCAGAAGATATGTGTCGCTTATAGTGGTATGGAGCGCTTTTTCCCCGCAGATAAAATCATTATGACAGGCAATCCTGTTCGTCAGAATTTGCTGGAAAACCAAACGTCCCAAGAGGAAGCTAGGCAAAGTTTTGGCTTGGAGCCAGATAAGAAGACTGTTTTGATAGTTGGAGGAAGTCTTGGCGCAAGAACCGTAAACGAAAGCGTATTGGCGCACTTGGATGACATTCGCAAGAGTAATGTTCAGTTTATTTGGCAAACAGGCAAGTACTATAGCCAAAGCATTAGTGAGGCGTTGGAGAAGAGTGAAGCTGTGCCGAATCTGAAAGTAATGGATTTTATTGGTTGCATGGATTATGCGTATGCGGCCGCGGACCTTGTAGTAAGCAGGGCGGGTGCAAGCTCTATATCTGAGCTTTGTTTGTTAGGCAAGCCTTGTGTGCTTGTTCCGTCTCCGAATGTGGCGGAGGATCATCAAACCCAAAATGCCTTAGCCCTTTCTTCAAAAGATGCAGCAATCTTTGTGGCAGATAAAGAAGCCAAGGAAAAGTTGGTTCAAACAGCTCTTGAAACAGTAACGAATGATGAAAGGCTTTTGTCTTTGAGTGAGAATGTTAAGAAGTTGGCGTTTCTTAATTCTTCAGATATCATTGCAGAGGAAGTGTATAAGTTGGTAGTTGAATATAAAAAACGGAATAATTGATGAGATTAGAGGATGTAAGGTCTGTCTATTTTGTTGGTGCAGGAGGCATCGGCATGAGCGCTTTAGTTCGTTATTGCTTAGCGAACGGATATCATGTTGGAGGGTATGATAAGACTTCGAGCGAGCTGACAGAGAAATTAATAGAAGAAGGTGCAAAGATTCATTATGAAGAGGATATTGAAGCTGTGGATGCTTGCTTCAAGCAGAAAGAGAGCACATTGGTTGTTTATACTCCGGCTATACCAGCAGACCATAAAGAATTGGTGTACTTCCGTGAAAACGGATTCGAAATACAGAAGCGCGCTCAGTTGCTAGGTACATTGACTCAAACGCGCAAGGGGCTATGCGTGGCGGGTACCCATGGCAAGACAACCACATCAACCATGACTGCTCATCTTTTACATCAGAGCCATGTTGATTGCAATGCTTTTTTGGGAGGTATCTCAAAGAATTATGGAACGAATTATATCCTTTCAGATAGCGACTATGTTGTGGTTGAAGCAGATGAATTTGATAGATCATTTCATTGGTTACGTCCATTTATGGCTGTTATAACTTCTGCGGATCCAGACCATTTGGACATCTATGGGACCAAAGAGGCCTATCTGGAAAGTTTTCGCCATTACACCCAGCTTATACAGCCAGGTGGTGTATTGGTACTTCATAAGGACTTGGAAGTAGATGTAGATGTGCAGGAAGGAGTTTCGGTTTATGAATATTCTCGTGACGCAGGAGACTTTCATGCCGAGAATATCCGTATAGGAGGTGGCGAAATCTTCTTTGACTTTGTGCATCCCGAGGGGGTAATCAAAGATATACAGTTAGGTGTGCCTGTAAGCATCAATATAGATAATGGGATAGCAGCAATGGCTTTGGCGATGTTGAGTGGAGTAGGTGAAGAAGAATTGCGTGAAGGAATGCGGACTTTCGCAGGAGTTGATCGTCGTTTTGATTTCAAGATTAAGAATGAAAAAATGGTGTTCTTAAGTGATTATGCCCATCATCCGAACGAAATAGAGCAGAGCGTGAAGTCTGTCAGAGAGCTGTATCAGGACAAAAAGATTGCAGCGATTTTCCAGCCGCATCTTTATACCCGTACTCGCGACTTCTATAAGGAATTCGCATCAGCTTTATCTCTCCTTGATCAAGTATTCCTGTGTGACATCTACCCAGCGCGCGAACTTCCAATCCCTGGTGTTACAAGCAAGTTGATTTATGACAATTTGCGGCCTGGTATAGAGAAACGGCTCATCTCTAAGGAAGAAATCCTTGATGTAATTCAGCAGAAGGATTTTGATGTGTTGATGTCTTTGGGCGCAGGCGACATTGAAAATTATGTGCCGCAAATAGCAAACGTGCTTCAAGAGAAGTTCTGCAAGTGATTCAAATAGGAATGAACATAAAACAAAAGGCAAGTGAAGGCTGGTAAAATCATAAAAATAGCTTTAGTATCATTGTTCGCTTTAGGAATAATGGTCTATTTGGTTTATGCGATGCTTTTTCTTACGCAGCCAGATGATGAGGAAGTGTGTGTTGATGTGGAGCTGCTCATTTCTCAAGACGCAGACGCTTTATTTATTGATAAGAAGGGAATTGAGGACCTGCTGAAAAACTCGCATGTATATCCTAAGGGCCTGCTGATAAAAGAAGTAGATACGCATAAGATAGAAGAGACGATTCGCAGTAATGAATTCGTGTCGGAAGTGGAGTGCTATAAATCTTCTAACGGAAAGGTTTACGTAAATGTGAAGCAGCGTGTCCCCGTTGTTTTTGTTGCCCCAGATGGGAAGGATGGCTACTTCGTTGATGCGAAAGGCAAAGTCATACCCAACAAGGATAATGTCGTGAATTTAGTTGTGGCATCAGGCGACATTGATGAGAAATACGCAAGTATCGAGCTTTCCGGGTTTGGGCAGTTCTTGCAGACAGATGAATTCTGGAATAATCAGATAGAACAGATTTATGTTCAGAAGGACAGGAAAGGTAAACGAGTTGTTGAGTTGATACCGAGGGTGGGGAATCATATCGTTTATCTTGGTACAATTGATGATTACCAGAAGAAGCTTCGTCGGTTGAAAGTGTTCTATGAACGAGCGATGGATACTGTCGGCTGGAACAAGTATGCAAGAGTGAATCTTGAGTATGAGAATCAGATTATATGTACCAAGAGTCGGTAACATATGTAGTTGGAAACAATAAAAGAATAATATATATGGCTATTTCTGATAAAGATTTCATTGTGGCGATAGAGCTGGGTTCTTCAAAGATATCTGGTATCGCTGGTAAGAAGAAAGATGGGACGATGCAGATTCTTGCTTACGTAGAGGAGAAGACAACAGGCTGCGTAAGGCGAGGCGTCGTTTATAACATTGAGAAAACATATCAGAGTGTTAACAGCATCATTGCGAAGCTGGAGGCAATACTAAAGACAAAGATCATGCGTGCATACGTTGGTCTTGGAGGTCAGTCTGTACGTTCATATAAATGCGTTGTCAAGCGGAATTTGTTGACGCAGAGCTATATAACAAACGATGTGATTGATGCAATTCGCCAAGAGAGCTGCGAGATACCTTTTAGCGATTATGAGATGCTGGAGAACTATCCCCAAGAGTATATCGTAGATTCAAGCGTCATTGCTGACCCCGTTGGAGTGATGGGAACGAACATCGAGGGTGAATACCTTGATGTGATAGCAAAGCATAATCTTCGTGCAAATATAGATACCGTCTTTGCAAACACCAGCGTAGATGTAGTAGAAGAGCTGATTTCCCCGCTTCAGTTGGCCAACAATGTGCTGACTGATGCCGAGAAGCGTTCTGGTTGCGCTTTGGTTGACTTAGGTGCAGAAACAACAACTTTGGTCGTTTACAAAAACAACATCATTCGTTATCTTGTAACGATTCCGTTGGGTTGCAACAACATCAACAAGGATTTGTCAACCCTCCCAATAGATGAGGCCGAGGCTGAAGACGTCAAGCTTAAGTATGGCGATGCATGCCAGGAATGCGATGCGCCAGAAGAAGCAGACAACCAGTTCTATACAACGACGGATGGCCGTCAGATAGACGTGGTGACCATCAAGAGCGTGATAGAGGCGCGTATGAGTGAAATTCTTGCTAACATTAGCAATCAAATTATTAATTCTGATTACAGCGGAAAGCTTCTTGCAGGTATTGTTATCACAGGCGGTGGCAGTAACATGAAAAACATTGTTAAGGCATTCGTGAAAGCCACAAAGATTGACAAGGTTCGTGTTGCCAACAAGGTGAATCAAGTTGTTGTCAAGACCTCTAATGCGTCAGGCATAGCCCTTGACAGCGCGCAGACAACATCTATTGTATCTCTCCTTCTTGCAGGAACCGTTCCTTGCGGAGGCGACGCTTTTGACGGGCGGCCAGATATGTTTGATCAGCAGATGAAGGAAGAAGAGCGCCGCCGCCGTCAGGAAGAAGCTGATGCTGCAGCTGCTGCAGAGGCTCAGGATGCCGCGGCATTCGATGGCGTCAAGGCAGACATCCGTTCCGCTTACGATAAGGTTCAGAAGCAGATTCTTGAGCTTGATAAGTATGGACGTGATAAGAAAGTTCGTCAGAATGCGAAGAATCTCTCCCTGAACATCTTGGATGAGGCTATCGGCGAGAAGTATGAGAAAGCAGCACAAGCCCTTGAAGGCAAAGACAAATTCAAGCAGAGCCTGAAGGAGGGCGCAGATTTGGCTGAGATGCTGAAGAAGGCTGTTGATGAGCTGACGGATCTTGTCAACAAGACCTCCAAGGAAAACAGCGCGTGGGGACGTTTCACCCGTGCGATTGCAGACATTGTAAACGAAGATAATAACTAAAAAAACAGGATAGGATATGGCAGAGATCGAAGATATTGGTGTTTTCAATTTTGCGAAAGGCGCCACAAGCATCATCAAGGTTATTGGCGTCGGCGGAGGAGGAAGCAATGCCGTTAACCATATGTACAATGAAGGCATTCATGATGTTACGTTTGTCGTGTGCAATACCGACAATAAGGCTTTGCAGGATTCCCCTGTGCCCGAAAAGATTCAGTTAGGCAGTGAAGGTCTGGGGGCTGGCAATCGTCCAGACAGAGCTCGCAAGGCTACGGAGGAGTCAATCGAGGCGATTAAGAATATGCTCTCTGACGGGACCAAGATGGCGTTCATCACCGCAGGAATGGGAGGAGGCACAGGTACAGGCGCCGCTCCGCTGATTGCCAAGACCGCCAAGGATATGGGCATCTTGACAGTGGGCATCGTCACCATTCCATTCCGTTGGGAAGGAAACAAGAAGATAGACCAGGCTTTGGATGGCGTGGAAGAGATGAGCAAGAATGTGGACGCCCTCCTTGTCATCAACAATGAGCGTCTTCGCGAAATCTATCAAGACTTCACCGTAATCAAAGCCTTCGCCAAGGCAGACGATACGCTGTGCAATGCCGCTCGTTCCATTGCTGAAATCATCACGATGCATGGCATCATCAACCTCGACTTCAATGATGTCAGCACAGTGCTGAAAGACGGCGGTGTTGCTATCATGAGCACGGGATATGGTTCAGGAGAAGGGCGTGTAACCAAGGGTATCAACGATGCCCTCAATTCTCCGCTCCTCAACAATAACGACATCTATCGTGCAAACAAGATACTCATTCGTATATCTGTTCCAGACGAGGAAGGTGAAGGCAACAATGCGTTGATGATGGACGAGATGAATGAGGTGCATGAGTTCATGGCCAAGGTGAAGCGCGAAGATGTAGAAACCAAGTGGGGTCTTTCTATTGACCCGTCTCTGACCGATCAGGTGAAAATCACCATCCTCGCTACTGGATTTGGTGTCGAAGATATCGATTCCGACGAGCTTGGCTCACGCCTCGTTGCGCGTGACAAGGAACAGCAGCAGCGCGATGTGGAAAAGGCTGAAGCCGAGGCAGAGCGTGCGCACCGTCGCGAGACTATTTATGGAAAAGACAAGAACCACGGCACCATCCGCCGCCCTGTTTACAGCTATATATTCAAGGAGGAAGACCTTGACAACGAAGATGTCATCAGCATGGTGGAGACGTCGCCAACCTACAAGCGCTCAAAAGAGACGTTGCGCCAGCTGATGGAGATAGGTTCCAGCAGGGCCAATACGGTTGAGCCTGGAACAACCATCCTGTTTGGCTGATAATCGGTCCGGTTCGATACAAACAAAGGGGGGCACTCGGAAGAGTGTCCCCCTTTATTGTTTGTGCGTGTTGTCGCTTATGAATAAAAAATGTGCCGACTCGGTTAGAATCACTTCTTATTGGTCGGCACGAGAATATATGTAAGAATTGAATGAAAAAATCCTTGTTTATGCGTCAATGTTAGCGTAGGTTGCGTTTCTCTCGATGAATTCGCGGCGTGGCGCAACATCCTCGCCCATCAGCATAGAGAACGTGTAGTCAGCCTCGGCTGCATCGTTGATGGTCACCTGCTTCAAGAGACGAGTGGCAGGGTTCATCGTTGTTTCCCACAGCTGTTCAGGGTTCATTTCACCAAGACCTTTGTAGCGCTGTACCTTAATCTTGTCCTCCTGCCCCTCGCCATAAGTGTCGATAAAGCGCTGCAATGCCTCTTCGTCGTAGCAGTACTCGCTAATCTTTCCCTTTGTGCACTTGTAGAGCGGTGGAGTAGCGATGTAGAGACGACCGTCACGTATGAGCTGTGGCAGGAAGCGGAAGAAGAGCGTCATGAGGAGCGTGTCGATGTGCGAACCATCGACGTCGGCATCGGTCATGATGATGGTCTTGTAATAACGCAGCTTGTCATAGTTCGCCTCCTTCTGGTCTTCTGGGTTCAAACCGAACTTGACGCCCAGCGCCTGGAAGATGTTGTTCACCTCTTCATGCTCGAAAGCCTGATGCCACTTTACGCGTTCCACATTGAATATCTTGCCTCGAATAGGGAGGATGGCTTGGAAGTGGCGGTCACGTCCTTGCTTGGCAGAGCCGCCTGCCGAGTCTCCCTCGACAATAAACATCTCACAATTTGCTGCATCCTTGTCAGAGCAGTCCGCCAGTTTGCCAGGCAGTCCTCCGCCCGTCATAGGGTTCTTCCTCTGTACCTTCTCGCGAGCGGCGCGAGCTGCAACACGCGCTTCGGCAGCAAGCACCACCTTGTCGATGACGAGCTTTGCCTCCTTCGGGTGCTCTTCCAGATAGTAGGTGAGCGCTTCGCCTACTGCTTGCTGAACAGCACCTGCCACTTCGCTGTTGCCCAGCTTCGTCTTGGTCTGTCCCTCAAACTGTGGCTCTGCCACCTTGACGCTGATGACAGCAGTCAATCCCTCGCGGAAGTCCTCTCCGCTGATTTCAATCTTCTGCTTCTCCAGCTTCTCTGTAATCTTGTGGTCATCCGCATACTTCTTCAGCACGCGTGTCAAAGCAGTGCGGAAACCCTGAAGATGCGTACCGCCTTCTATCGTATTGATGTTGTTAACGTATGAATGGATGTTCTCGCTGTACGAAGTGTTGTACATGATGGCGATTTCGATTGGCGTCTCCTGCTTCTCTGTGTTGAGGTAGATGACATCGTCAAACAGGCAGTTGCGTGTGGAGTCGATGTAGCGGACAAAGTCCTTCAGTCCGCCTTCGCTGTAGAAAACCTCTTCGCGTACGCCCTCAATGCCGATTTCTGCATTCTTCTCCAAGCGCAAGTCGCGGAGCGTAATCTTGATGCCTGCGTTCAGGTATGCCAGCTCCCTCATGCGGTTGGCGAGAATGTCATATTTGTATGTTGTGGTGATGAAGATGCTCTTGTCTGGCCAGAACTGCTGGCGTGTGCCTCTCAGTTTGGTTTCGCCGACAACCTTCACGTCGTACAGCGGCTTTCCGCAGGTGTATTCCTGCTGGTAGATTTTGCCGTCGCGGAACACCTGCGACATCATGTGGGACGAAAGTGCATTCACACAGCTTACACCTACACCGTGCAGACCGCCTGAGACCTTGTAGGAGCCTTTGTCGAACTTTCCGCCGGCATGCAGCACGGTCATCACCACTTCGAGGGCGCTGCGGTGTTCTTTCTCGTGCATGTCAACAGGGATGCCTCGTCCATCGTCCTGCACGGTGATGGAGTTGTCCTCGTTGATTGTTACTTCTATGTGGGAGCAGTATCCAGCCAGCGCCTCGTCGATGGAGTTGTCCACGGTTTCATATACGAGGTGGTGAAGTCCTTTTTCGCTGATGTCGCCAATGTACATCGCCGGGCGTTTTCTTACAGCCTCAAGGCCTTCCAGCACTTGGATGTTACTGGCTGAATAATTCGCTTCGTTCATGTTTATTTCGTCCATTTCTGTATTCTCTTTTATCGTTACAAAGTTACGAATTTTTGTTGAGTTTCGGAAATTATTTGGCGATAAATTTCCCCTAAAGGGGAAAAAACTTGCAGGTGTTGGCTTGGCTGTTTGGCGGCAAGCATAAAAAGGGTCAGAATCGCGGATTCTGACCCTTTTTTTATGATGTTCTGTCCAGCGTTTGGCTGGTAAACGAGCATTTGCTTTGTTTATGCCTTCTTGGCGATGAGCTTAGCAGCACCTGACTTGAGGTTTGCAGCCTTCTTCCAGTGGATGATGTTCTGCTTAGCCAGCTTGTCGAGCATCTTCTGGAGCTTTGGGAACATCTCCTGTGCTGTTGCCTTGTCTTTGGTGTTGCGGAAGTCGCGCAAGTAGTTACGCATTGTCTTTGCGTAGTAGCGGTTGTGGAGTCTGCGCTTCTCGTTCTGGCGGATGCGCTTCAGACATGATTTGTGATTTGCCATTTTGTTTGTTTTGTTAAGTGTTATTAATGCAGGAGTTCGATGTGGTATGGCCTGCGACCTCGCACCCTTCTCCTAAAATAAAAGGGCTGTACCTTTCGATAACATCCCTTCTTTGTTGGTAGCCCGTAGGAGAGTCGAACTCCTCTTTAGAGAATGAAAATCTCTCGTCCTAACCGATAGACGAACGGGCCAGCCTACGGAGAAAATCTCCAAGCAAAACAGCTGCGTTTGCCGTTTTGCGAGTGCAAAGGTATGAACTTTAATCGATACTGCAAAACTTTTTGTCCTTTTTTTTCGCTTTGGCGGCATTTTTTCGGGCTCCATCGTTTTCGAGTGCGGTTTTTTCCCTATTTTTGTAGTCGATTATGCAGGAAACGCTTCGTGGCATCGTATTGCGTACAGTGAAGTATGGTGACAGTTCGCTGATTGTCGACCTCTTCACAGAAAGTCGTGGACGTCAGTCGTTCATGACCACTTCTGTGCGCACCAAGCGCTCCGTGCGCAATGTGTCCTTCTGGCAGCCCCTTTCAATGGTCGAGTTCAATGCCGATGTGCGTGCGAGTGGCGGCAAGCTGCCGCGTCCTGTCGATGTGCGCACATATTATAATTATATAGACCTCCCTTTTTCGCCTGTCAAAGCGACCCTCGCCCTGTTCTTGTCCGAGTTTCTCTGTGCCGCCCTGCGCGAGGAGAAAGACAACTTGCCCCTTTATCGTTACATCGAGTCTTCTCTCCAATGGCTCGACATCGTCGATTCGTCAGCGGCTGTAGCCAATTTCCATTTGGCATTTCTCATGCACCTCAGCCGATTCATTGGCATCTATCCCAACCTGGAGTGCCCCGACCGTTACTTCGACCTCCTCTCTGGCGCTTACTGCGACCGTCAGCCGCCCCATGCCCACTTCTTGCAGCAGCAGGAGGCGGCTGCGCTGCCCAAGCTTTTCCGCATGGACTATCCTGTCATGCACCTTTTCCGTTTCTCGCGCCGTGAGCGCATGCGAATCCTTCAGGTGCTCAACACTTACTATCGGCTGCACGTACCGAATTTCCCCGAATTGAAATCCTTGTCTGTCTTGCAGGAACTCTATTCCTGACAAGTCAACAAATAACAGTTATAAGTCTAACCAGAGTCAACTTATACCAGGGAA
>JAUMXY010000046.1 GCA_030528885.1 Bacteroidales bacterium
AAAGAAAATTGTTGCAGGAAACTGGAAGATGAACAAGAATCTTCAGGAAGGTATTGAACTTGCAAAGGGTTTGAACGAGGCACTTGCTGCTGACAAGCCAAACTGCGAAGTTGTTATCTGTACTCCTTTCATCCACTTGGCAAAGGTATCTGACATCATCAACCACGATGTTATCAAACTTGGCGCAGAAAACTGTGCAGACAAGGCATCAGGTGCTTACACTGGCGAAGTCTCTGCAGAAATGGTAAAATCCACTGGTGCAGAATATGTAATTCTCGGTCATTCTGAACGCCGCGAATACTACAACGAGACACCTGAAATTCTTAAAGAGAAAGTTGACCTCGCACTCGCAAATGGTCTTAAGATTCTTTTCTGCATCGGCGAATCTCTTGAACAGCGTGAAGCTAACGAGCAGAATGCTGTCGTAAAGGCAGAACTCGAAGGTTCGGTATTCCACCTCACAGCAGAGCAATTCTCTAACATCGTCATTGCTTACGAGCCAATCTGGGCAATCGGAACAGGCAAGACTGCAACAGCAGAGCAAGCAGAAGAAATCCATGCTTACATCCGTTCTGTAGTTGCCGAGAAATATGGTGCAGAAGTTGCAGCAAACACATCAATCCTTTATGGTGGTTCATGCAAAGCATCTAACGCTCCTGAACTCTTCGCTAAGCCAGATATCGACGGTGGCCTCATTGGTGGCGCATCACTGAAAGTAGATGACTTCAAGGGCATCATCGACGCTTGGAAATAAGCTTGCCATTCCATCATTCATAAGCCACATTCCTTCTGACAGACAAAGCAACGTAGGCTTATGAATGATGGTTTCAACACCCCATAACATTAATCTTGACAACCACATGAAAAGAAACCTTTTTCTCTTATTTGCTATTTTGACATGTACAATCACCATGTCTGCACAAACATTCACCGACCACCTTGAAAGCAAGGCAGTGGGGCAAGGCACAGTGACTGTACACCAAGACCCAATCTTGGAGGACATGGTTAACGGCAAGAAACAATTTGTCACAGAGAAAAAGGAGGACAAAAAAGACGCTTCCTACACACAGACAGGAAAGAAGATAAAAGCTCGCGGTTACCGTATACAGGTCTATTGGGGCGGAAGTACACGTGCCGACAAAACCAAGGCTCAGCATGCAGGACTCAGAATCTCAAACAAATTCCCCGAGCTTCAAACCTACACTACTTTTGAATCGCCGAACTGGCGATGCCGCGTTGGTGATTTTGTAACCTATCAAGAAGCAACCGACTACCTGCAAAAGTTCAAGGATGCCAAGCTCTCGCAAGGTGCTATCATCGTCAAGAGCGAAGTATTCATCTATCAATAAAATTAAGAAGCAATGAACAGGGACGAACAGATAGAAATACTTAAAGAAACTTGTATAAAGAATCTTGAAGCCATAGGGGAAGACCCTCTGCGAGAAGGGCTTGTAAAAACTCCCGAACGGATGGCCAAGTCTTTTCTCGAGCTGACCAAAGGGTACTCAATGGACCCTATCGCCACTCTCAAGTCCGCCTTATTTCAAGAAGACTACGACCAAATGGTATTGGTCAAAGACATCGAATTTTACTCCTTGTGCGAGCACCACATATTGCCATTCTTCGGAAAAGTCCATGTAGCCTACATCCCCAACGGGCAAATTGTCGGACTCAGCAAAATACCACGTGTCGTGGACATCTTCTCACACCGCCTGCAAGTGCAAGAGCACCTTACAAAACAGATATGCGACTGTGTACAACAAGCCCTTAGTCCCCTTGGAGCAATAGTCGTAATCGAAGCTCAACACTTATGCATCCAGATGCGAGGCATTGAAAAACAAGGTTCAATCACCACCACGATGTATTACACAGGAGTATTCGAGAACATAGAAAAACGCAAAGAATTCCTGCACCTAATCCAACATTAGGACTCTGGAACCACACATCCCGACATACTCCATGATGGAAAAGAGATAAAGCTTGCACCGCTCAACTTCACAATCCTCAAGTCCAACAAGCATGATACCACAATCCACCATAGACCGCATCATCGACGCCGCCAACATTGTTGATGTTGTCTCCGACTATGTAACGCTTCGTCGTGCAGGCGCGAGCTACAAAGGATTGTGCCCTTTCCATGACGACAAAACCCCTTCATTCTCGGTATCTCCAGCCCGTGGGGTTTGCAAATGTTTCAGTTGTGGCAAAGGCGGCAACTCCGTACATTTCATCATGGAGATGGAACAGATGAACTACGTAGAAGCCCTCAAGCATCTGGCAAAAAAGTACGGGATACACGTTGAAGAAGAAGAAATGACTGACGAACAGCGCCAACATTTGAATGAGCGCGAAAGCATGTTTGCAGTCAACGAATGGGCTGCAAGCTATTTTAGTCAGGCCATGCAAAACCATCCAGATGGCATAGCCATTGGATTAGCTTATTTCCGAAGCCGCGGTTTCCGCGATGACATCATCGCCAAGTTTCGTCTCGGCTTTTGCCTTGACACTCCCGACACTATGTCAAAAGAAGCAAAGGCAAAAGGCTACAACGAAAAATACTTGGTAGAAACGGGGCTTTGTGTAAAACGTGACAACGGCACCATCTACGATCGTTTTCGTGGCCGTGCCATATTCCCTTGGATTGCCGTAAATGGGAAAGTCGTCGCTTTTGGAGGCCGAGTATTAGATACACGCACCAAAGGAGTCAACCAAAAGTACGTCAACTCCCCAGACTCCCTCATCTACCATAAGGCTCATGAACTCTACGGAATCTTCCAAGCCAAGAAGATGATTGCCAAAGAAGATATGGTCTATATGGTCGAGGGCTACACCGATGTACTCGCCATGCACCAATGCGGCATCGAGAACGTTGTGGCAAACTCCGGAACAGCGCTAAACGAAGCCCAAATACACCTTTTGCATCGTTTCACCAACAACATCACTCTTTTATATGATGGTGATGAGGCAGGAATCCATGCAGCAACTCGCAGCACCGACATGTTGCTAGCAGAAGGCATGAATGTCAAGATACTCCTCTTGCCAGATGGCGATGATCCAGACAGTTTCTCCCGCAAACACAGCGCACAGGAATTCAAAGAGTATGTAGCAGCTCACCAAACAGACTTCATCCTTTTCAAGACCAACCTTCTGCTTAAAGACGCACAGCGTGACCCCATCAAACGCGCCCAACTCACAGAAGACATCGTCAAAAGCATTGCAGTCATCCCCGACGAAATCATACGCTCAACCTATGTACACGAATGTGCAGAAATCCTCAACATGGACGAAGCCATCCTAATGCGTGGAGCCAACAAAAACCGTGCCGCTATTCTGGAGAATTTAAGAAAAGAGGCACAACGCGAACGTGAACGACAAGCACGACTGCAAAGTCAACCATCCACCCCAAACGAACAAACAGAACTAACAGGGGAAACCAGCAGCAATGCCTTCCTGCCTCAAGATACAACCAGCAGCGAAATACCACTCGTAGACGACGAGTCCTTCGCCTCCATCACCACCGCAGCAGAACCCTCTTCACCAAACACCCCTCTCTTTAGCTTGGCAGCCGAGAAGAATGGAGCTGAACGTTTTTTAGGCCTAGAGCGCCTGATGATGACGCTCATCGTACGCTATGGCGAACAGGCCATCGATGGTGAAGGAGAAGATGGAGAACCCATACAGACAACACTCATTGAATACGTGTATGATGATCTTGCCTATGACGGCATAACACTTCGTTCCCCGTTATATGCCCAAATGCTCCACCTCGCTCATGCACACATTCATGACAGCGATTTCGTCGCCAGCAAATTTCTGCTCAACAACCAAGAAGAGAGCATCAGCAGAGAAGCCGCCGACCTGATCAGCGAACGCTACCAGCTCAGCAAAGGCAACCAGATGACACAGAGCGAAGAACAGCTAAAGGCTACTTACCTTGCCCGCATCCTTCTTGACTACAAAAATGCCATTGTCGAAGAGGAACTGAAACAATGCAATAGCGACCTCACGCGCCCCGAAATCAAGAACGACATCAGCAAGACATTAGACACAATGAGACGCATCAAAGAGCTTTGCGAGATACAACGCAATTTAGCCAAGCATCTCGGTGACCGAGTAGTGATGAAATGAACATCTTGACCCAAGACATCAAGTACCTGCAAGGAGTTGGTCCTCAGCGAGCCACACTTCTCGCCAACGAACTTCAAATCACAACCGTTGGCGACCTCCTTTCGTACTACCCCTATAAATACATTGACCGCAGCCGTATTTACAAGATTTCGGAAATAGACGGCAACATGCCTTATGTACAGGTATGCGGTCAAATCTTCTCATTCGAAAGCATCGGTGAAGGGCGCGCCAAGCGGTTGGTTGCCCATTTTGCCGATGGAACAGGAACCATAGACCTAGTATGGTTCCAAGGCATCAAATACGTACTGAAGAATTACGATTGCCGTAAATCCTACGTCGTTTTTGGCAAGCCTACAGTATTCAACGGAAAGATACAGATAGCCCACCCTGAAATTGAAAAGGCTCCAGAAAACATCAAAACTTTGGCTAGCACGACAGGGAATCTCTTCGATGCTCCCTCACAAAACCCCAATCTTCACGAAAGCGAGTTAGACGAACAGCCAACAGTTTTCAAAGGGCTATGCCCCAGCTATAACACATCGGAAAAGATGAAAAAAAGCGGGCTCACCTCCGCTGGGATGGCAAAACTTACGGCAAACATCTTCAAGTTGCTAAAGCAGCATCCGCTACCAGAAACCCTGCCGCAATACATCATAGCCCAGCACCATCTGATGCCTTACGACGAAGCCATACGCAACATTCACTACCCTTCTTCCCCCGAAGCGCTTCGCCACGCACAACTTCGCCTCAAATTTGAAGAACTCTTCTACGTGCAGCTCAACATCCTGCGCTACGTCAAAAACAGGCAGTTACGCTATCACGGCATCATGTTCGGCAACATCGGTGAGACCTTCAACGGATTCTTCTACAACCATTTGCCCTTTCAACTCACGGAAGCACAAAAACGAGTCATCAAAGAAATCCGCACAGACATGAAGTCTGGGCGGCAGATGAACCGTCTCCTTCAAGGCGACGTTGGGAGCGGCAAAACCCTTGTGGCTCTCATGGTTGCTCTTATCGCCATTGACAACGGGCACCAAGCATGCATCATGGCTCCCACCGAAATTCTGGCAGAGCAACACCTTGCCACTCTTCGGCAATTTCTCGGCGACCTGCCCGTACAGGTCGAACTGCTCACCGGAACCGTAAAGGGGAAAAAACGCACAGCTGTCCTCGAAGGACTCGTTACTGGCGACATTCACATCCTCGTAGGCACTCATGCCGTCATCGAAGACAACGTACTTTTCCACAAGCTGGGCCTCGTTGTCATCGACGAGCAGCATCGCTTTGGTGTTGCCCAACGAGCCAAACTCTGGATGAAAAACGCCGTTCCTCCCCATGTACTGGTCATGACCGCAACCCCTATTCCACGCACACTCGCCATGACTCTCTACGGCGACCTTGACGTGTCCGTCATCGACGAACTTCCTCCAGGCCGCAAACCCATCCGCACCGTTCACATGTTCGACGCCCACCGGCAACGCATCTACGAACTCATGCACCGCGAACTCTCCCTCGGCCGCCAGATTTACATCGTCTACCCGCTCATCAAAGAGACAGAAAAGATGGACCTGAAAGACTTGGAAGCAGGTTTCGAGGAAATCAGCCGAGCATTCCCCACCTACAAAGTCGGGAAGGTACACGGCAAGATGAAAGCCGCCGACAAAGACCAAGAGATGCAGCGCTTCGCCAACCACGAAACCCACATCCTCGTGTCCACCACCGTCATCGAAGTAGGCGTCAACGTGCCCAATGCCTCCATCATGATTATCGAAAATGCCGAACGCTTCGGACTCAGCCAGCTCCATCAGCTGCGCGGACGTGTCGGACGCGGAGCAGACCAAAGCTATTGTGTGCTGGTCACCAAATACGAAATCGGCGAAACCACTCGCAAGAGAATCCAAATCATGGTCGATTCCACCGACGGATTCGAGATAGCAGAACATGACCTCAAGCTGCGCGGCCCAGGCGACCTTGAAGGCACACAGCAGTCAGGCATGGCCTTCGACCTGAAAATTGCCAACCTCGCACGCGACGGACAGATACTGACCCTGGCACGCGACGCTGCAAAAGCCGTCATTGACTCAGACCCAGACGAGCGCAATCCACAAAACGACATCCTTTGGCGGCACCTCCGCGAGCTCCGAAAGAGCAACATCAACTGGGGCGCCATCAGCTAACAAACCACCACCATGAAAGACAGAATCAAACAGCTTCTACAGGAAGTCAACAAAGGCATTTACGAGAAAGAGCAAGAACTGGCCTTGTCGCTCCTCGCAGCCATAGCTGGCGAAAGCATCATCCTGCTTGGTCCTCCAGGAGTGGCGAAATCCATGATTGCCAGAAGAGTGAAAGCAGCCTTCCGACAAGCCCGCTCCTTCGAATACCTCATGTCAAGGTTCTCCACCCCCGATGAAATTTTCGGTCCCGTCAGCATCAACAAACTGAAAGAATCCGACGTGTATGAGCGCAAGACCGAAGGCTACCTCCCATCAGCCGACGTTGTATTCCTTGACGAAATATGGAAAGCAGGCCCAGCCATACAAAACACCCTGCTGACTGCCATCAATGAAAAGGTTTTCAGAAACGGAGAGAAAGAAATCAAGCTGCCGCTGAAACTCCTGATAGCCGCAAGCAACGAACTCCCCACCCAAGGCGAGGGACTGGAAGCCCTATGGGACCGTTTCCTCATCCGCGTTGAATGTGATGGCATTCAAGAAACACAGAACTTTTATGCCATGCTGACCGACAGCACTTCCGAACAGGACATCACCATATCCTCCGACCTTCCAATTAGCCAGGAGGAGTACGAATGCTGGAGCAAGGCCATCAACAGCATCACCCTTCCCGAACATGTGCTGAAAAGCATCAATCAGATAAGGCAAGCCATCAAGAGCGTAGCCGTTGCCAACAGCGACGAACGCCATGATGTCTATGTCAGCGACCGCCGCTGGAAAAAGATAGTCCGGCTGCTCCGCACCTCCGCATTCATCCACGGTAGGCAGCAAGTTGCTCTGTCCGACTTAGCCCCCATTTACCTTTGCCTTTGGCAAGAGCCCGACGAGAGCAACGCCCTGCGAAACATAGTCATCCGCATCCTCTTCAGCGACATCATGTCCGTTCTGTCCAACTTGCGCACCTCGCTAGACAACGACATCAGGACCCACCGCCAGCACAAGGCAACGGCCAGAGCACAGGCAATCATGGAGCGGCAAGACGGCAACAAGAAAATCTACGACCACTACTATTATCATCTGCTTGACCACGACACGGGCAACACCTATATCCTCATGGCAGACTATCAGAATCTGCCCATCGTGACGAAGGGAAACGCAGGTGCTCCCGGCATCCTGTACCCCGATCCCAAAGACCCCAAGCGCACCATCATCAGAGCTTACGACGGCGCCGACACCCCACAAGGGACAAGGCATGTACACCTGACCAGAAGCGATGAAAGCCTCTTCATCGATGGAGTCCGCTTCTACATAGAGACACTCAAGAAAGGCGAGACTCAGGTTGCAGCCTCAACCTGCGGACAGCTCTCGAACCGCGACTACCATCAAGAGATTGACGCCTTGAACACCGCCATACGGGAACGCGAACAGGAGATTGAGGAGAACATCTTCTTGTCCAAGACGGACAAAAAGGAAGTGAGGGAAACCGTACAGTCCATCTACACAGAGATAGCCTACACCCGATACGACATTCAGAAGCTGGAAGATGAATAAAATTGACGCAGCCTATTACCTGCATCTCATCAAGCAATTTACAGACCGAGGCGACGTGTTCACCCTTGACTTCAAGGAAACTCCCGAGCTCAAGGATCCCATTCTGCTATACCTGCATCACATCATGAGCGACCCGCTCATCCAGTCCAAGGTCCTCTCCAGCCGGCTGGCTGGCAAAATCTTTTACGAGACCATCGGCAAGTTCGTGCTCGACTGCCTGCACCGGGAGCAGTTCGCCAGCCAGCGCTCCATCAGCGAGAAAAAACAGATTGAGAAAACGAAGGAATGGACCGAAGCAAAGAAAGAAGACCATTGGCAGACCCTGCTCGACACGACAGGCGAAAAGCACAAGGAAGACGGATTTGACCTCGACTTCCTGAAAAAAAGATTCCAAGCAAGCGGCTGGGATAATCCCGAGAATTGGGAGATGCTGAGACACGAGTGGAGCGCCGCCATTGACAAACGCATCCAACAACAGAAAGCAGACGCTGTCAACCAGAACAAAGCATTCATTAACCAGCACCTCAACAGGCAATTCGCCCTGATGGAAAAGCTCAAAACCGAAGGGATGCAGGAGGAGCAAGCCATGCAAGCATGGGAAATGATGGAGGGGCAATGGACCGAGACCGAATTTGAGAAGAAACTGAACATCGTCAACATACAGAACAAATATCCCGAGATAGGAGATGTGGCGAAAAGGATGGGGCGGCTGCCCGACGAAGACGGCAAAGAGCGTCTCTTCATCCAAAGCGGGAACAGCCACAAACTAACGCACGCCACAGGAAGCGACATCGAAGGCATCACCATCGGCAACGACCTTCACGCAATGATGCCGCAGGAATTAGCGCAATACGCTGATGCAGAGACAGAAAAACTCTTCCTGAAGAAATACATGACCCGCAAGTTGCAAATATTCCGCTACAAGTCCGAAATCACCAAGCCATCCCGCCGCCTGCACCCCGAACGGGCATCGCTGCGAGGCCCCATGATTGTCTGCATCGACTCGTCAGACAGCATGAATGGGATTCCGAAGAAGATAGAAGCTTCGCTGCTTTCCAAGCTCGAGCAGACGGCAGAAAGCCTCAACCGCGACTGTTTCCTGATAGACTTCTCCGTCGGCATACGCCCCATAGAACTACGTTCAAGAAGAAAGCAGAGAGCCATGGAACGTCTAGGCATGAGAGCAGAAGACAATGAAAACTTTGCCAAAGGACTCTTCCCTTTCATCGGAGGCGGAACCGATGCACAGAAAATGCTCAACTTGACATTTTCCTTGCTTGACAATCAAGGCGACCGCTACATGAATGCCGATGTGCTATGGATTACCGACTTTCTCATTCCGCGCACCACCGAAGACCTCATGCGCAAGTTCAAAGAATACCAAAAGCGTGGCACCCGATTCTATGGTTTCAAGATTGGAAACGGGAAGTCTGACTGGGAACAGTATTTCGACAAAGTGTACGAGATTCACTACACACAGCCAAGAAGATACTGAGTTGCAGGCAGGGTTTCATTGCCTCAAAAGTGGTGAGAGTCTCATCGACACAGCGGTGAGAGTCTTACCGCTGTGTCGATGAGACTCTCACCACTTTTGAGGCACCGAATGCATCGTAAAAGAGCAGAAAGGTTTACTTATTTCCCGTTAAAATGCTTTTCCAATCTCTTGTATTCCTTCTTGGTCAATCGCATGAAGCTGCCATGCTGCGGTCCAGTCACCCCTTGAATGTCTACAGGGTCATGAAAGTTCGACAGGTGCTCATCTGCCTGACAGATGCGGTAATGCTTGGGGCGGTCGCTATACTGAATATAACCCACTCGCCAGCCTTTCTCGCCCGGAATCTGGAAAGCGCTGCTTCCCTCGCACTTCTTCTTGCCTTCAAAATCAACAAAATCATCCTCGTCCGGTTCTGGCCAAGGACCCAGCAAATGATCGGACTTCGTATGGAAGATGCCTGGATGACCTCCCTCTTTCTTGATGAGCATGTGGTACTTGCCGTCACTCTCCAGGTAGTTAATGTCCGCATCAATCGTAGCATAACCCCAATCAAAAAGGATGCGTGGCTTCGTCAGCTTGGTGAACGATTTGTCTGCATAGCTGTACACCATGCGGTCATAGCCGTCTCCCTCGTTCGAACTCCAGATGGAATAGTAAATCAGATAGCCGCCCTTGTCGCCATCAGGCCACACATGATTGGGAACCCAGAATATCTGCGGAGCCCACACACGGTTAATCTTGCTCCAGTCAGCTATCACGTCAGGACTCTCCGGGTCGCAGAAAATCTCATTTCCCTTGCGGAAATCGAACGTCGTAGATGTCCAATGGATGAGGTCATCGCTCTTCAGCAGATTGATGCCATAGTTGAACCACTGCTTGCTCTTTCTCACACACATGTCCGTGGTCACCATCAGATACCCCTTGCCTGAATCCGACTTGCGACAGACATAGGCGTCGCGCTGTCCACCCTCGATAAGCGCCAGCTGCTCTGGGTCCATGACCGCTTTCCCCTCGTTCAGGTCATGATAGTTCAAGCCATCACGGCTCAGAGCGTATGCGGTAAACTCGCCCAAGTCGCTCATGTGGCAATACAAATACCCGTAAGTCCCCTTCTGCAGGTTCTGTGCTGTCACCCCAGGCACGCCCCATACTAAAGAAATGAGTCCGAGGACTAGACTCTTCCCAATAAAATCTCTTGCTTTCATTTCTCGTTAGCCAGTTAATCAATAAAACATTACATTTCACGTACAAAGTTCGTCTTTTTTTCATAATAAACAAAAAAACACAGCAGCTATTTCAAACGACCACCTAAAAACGACTTGAATGGCATCATTCCGCTCACTCACAAGAGGATGGGTCAATCAGCTGCCTAACAGAAAAAAAACAAGGCCACCAATTATTTTTTTGACAATTCTCACTACATTTTTTCTTGAAAATCGCTACCTTTGCACCCAATTTACAAGACGTAAAGACAACACACATAATAAAATAAAGAGATTATGAAACAAGACATGATTGTCATTCTTGACTTGGGAAGCCACGAGAACACTGTGGTTGCCCGTGCTATCCGCGCACTTGGCGTATATAGCGAAATCTATCCACACGACATCACAGCCAATGAGCTGAAAGCGCTGCCTAATGTAAAGGGTATCATCATCAACGGTGGACCCAACAACATCATCGACGGCGTTGCCATTGACGTGCTGCCAGAGATTTACGAGGCAGGATTCCCTGTCATGGCTGCCGGACACGACAAAGCGCTTTGCGATGTGAAGCTGGAACAATTCGCAAACGACGAGGAAGCAATCAAGGATGCCATCAAGTCTTTTGTATTCGATACTTGCAAGGCTGAAGCAAACTGGAACATGAAGAACTTCGTGGCTGACCAGATTGAGCTGGTGCGCCGCCAGGTTGGCGACAAGAAGGTGCTGCTTGCCCTCTCTGGAGGTGTGGACAGCTCAGTTGTTGCAGCTCTTCTGCTGAAAGCAATTGGCGAAAACCTTGTCTGCGTACATGTAAATCACGGACTGATGCGCAAGGGCGAGTCAGAGAACGTCATCGAGGTGTTCAAGAACCAGCTGAACGCCAACCTCGTCTATGTCGATGCAACAGACCGTTTCCTTGGTCTGCTCGAAGGTGTTGCTGACCCAGAGAAAAAGCGCAAGATTATCGGCGGCGAATTCATCCGCGTATTTGAAGAAGAAGCACGCAAGCTCGCTGGCGGCATCGACTTCCTCGGCCAGGGCACCATCTACCCAGACATCGTAGAGAGCGGAACTAAGACAGCCAAGATGGTGAAGAGCCACCACAACGTAGGCGGTCTGCCAGAGGATTTGCAGTTCCAGCTTGTTGAGCCATTGAAGCAGCTTTTCAAGGACGAAGTTCGTGCTTGTGGTGTTGAGCTCGGTCTTCCATACGAGATGGTATATCGTCAGCCATTCCCTGGCCCAGGTCTTGGTGTACGCTGCCTTGGCGCTATCACTCGCGACCGCCTCGAAGCGCTCCGCGAGAGCGATGCCATCCTCCGCGAGGAGTTTGCAAATGCAGGTCTCGACAAGAAGGTTTGGCAATACTTCACTGTTGTGCCTGACTTCAAGAGCGTTGGCGTGAAGGACAATGCACGCAGCTATGACTGGCCAGTCATCATCCGCGCTGTCAACACCGTTGATGCTATGACAGCCACCATCGAACAGATTGAATGGCCAATCCTGCTGAAGATTACAGACCGCATCCTCAAGGAAGTGCCAGGCATCAACCGCGTATGCTACGACATGTCGCCAAAGCCAAGCGCTACGATTGAGTGGGAGTAAACATCCATACTTAAACATAAAAAGCAAGCCTCAGCCTCACAAAAGGTTGGGGCTTTTTGTTGCCAAGAACATCGTCACAGCATTGCCACTTCACAGGTTCTTTTTTCGGAAGGAAAATTTGTACCTATTTAACATTCTGCAACCATCAAGATGACATAGGAGAGGAAGTTTAGCAATTGTACAAGTTTTTTCTCTCTTTCATTAACACATTTCCACCATCAATCATTAGAAGTCTGCAAAAATGATTAACTTTGCCGTTAAACATAAGGGAAAAGGTTCATATTATTCTAAGACTGAATTGGGGGACTGTGATTAATCAAGTTTTTCATACATAAACCACACAATATTAATATAAAAAAAAGAATGAAAGTCTCTAGAACAAGAATTGCTTTGCTCGTGCTAATCTGGACAGCCACAATCTTTCCTGCATTTGCTAATGGAACTTTTTGTGTAAACGGATTTATATATAAAGCGCTAAAGGATAGCTGTTCTCTTGCGTTGACGGGTTATCAGACTTTTCATGATGCGGATTATTCTCAACCGCTTCATATTCCAGCCACTGTAATGTATAAGGGGAAGGCTTATTCGGTAAAAAGAATTGAATCTGAGGCTTTTAAGGGACAGACTGAAATCCAATCAATTATAGTAGAAGAAGGAATAGAGATGATTGGCGAGAATGTCTTTGAACATTGTACAAACTTAAAGTCTGTGTATATCCCCGCTTCGGTAGAGAGTATAAAGGAAGGACTTTTCGGCAGCTGCTATAATCTGACATCTGTTGTGGTGGCTACAAACAATGAAATCTATGATTCGCGCGATTGTTCTAATGCCATTATAGATTCAGACACCGATGAGCTTCTAGTGGCTTGCTCTTCAACCCAAATACCTCCTTCTGTAAAATCTATTGGCGATTTTGCATTCTATCATTGCAACACGATGGAGGAATTGGTTGTTCCAGAAGGAGTTGAGAGAATTGGGAACTTTGCCTTCTTTGGGTGCAGCAATCTAAAGAAAATTTGTTTGCCAAAGTCGCTAACCGAATTGGGAGCAGATGCCTTTCAGGGCTGTAATTCTCTTGTATCAATCAATATACCAGAGAATGTTATCAAAATCGAAGAGGGCAATATCTTTGCAGGATGTAATAATCTTACATCCGTACAAGTTGATGGCGCTAATCCGAATTACGATTCACGTTCTAACTGCAATGGAATTGTCAGGAAATCCGATTCTGCATTGATTGCCACCTGCCGAACCACACAAATAAGCAGCGACATCTCTATTTTAGGCGATTATTGTTTCGATGGAACTATCATTCATTCCGTAAGGATTCCAGAATCTGTAGTAAATGTTTCCACAAATGCTTTTTCCGGTTGTAATGAGATTGATGAAATTATCGTTTCACCAAACAACCCCAAATACATCTCTCCTAAAGGTTCCAATGCTTTATTGACAAAGGATGGCAAAACACTTTTGTTAGGATGCCGTACTACAGTTATTCCCAATGGAGTGGAAAAGATTGAATACAACGCATTCATGGGCAGATATTCTAAACTTATGCTTCGGATACCAAATACTATAAAGGAAATTGGCGCTTTTGCGTTCAGTCATTGCAATGTGCTGCACGAAGTGATTGTACCACAATCAGTACAATTAATAGGACCTTATGCTTTTGAAGGTTGCACGAACCTTGTCGCTGTACAGATTCCGTCTTCTGTGAAGAAAATCGACATCAGCACTTTCTCTAATTGTTACAATCTATCTACAGTTAGTCTTACAGAAGGTCTTGAGGAAATAGCGAGGCATGCTTTTCTTAATTGCAAGAGCCTAAAGCATATTTATTTGCCGGAATCTGTCACAAAAGTAGATAATTCTGCATTTGAGAATTCTCCTATTGCAGAGAAGTAATCAAACGTCTGTTCGACGAAACTCACATTAAGATAGTTCCAGTACCTCAAAAGGGGTGAGAGTCTCACCTATGGTACACGTGAGACTCTCACCTAGGGGATAGTTAAGAGTCTCACCCCTATTGAGGTGCTGAAAGAGAGTTAAAATAGGGACAATTGTAAGATTGTTGTTTTGAGTAGTTAAGTAGTTAGGGGTAGTTTCGCTTCGCTCGTCCTTCGGACAGGAGTTAAGCCAAATGTGGAACAACAGTTATCGAATTGAGGATTGAGAATTAACGTTAGTTCGACGAACTGAAGTTAATCAAGCTTTAAAGCCAAGCACTACGATTGAGTGAGAGTAAATTCAAGAACAATATAAACAAAGAAGGGAACGAACTGCGCAGTTCGTTCCCTTCTTTGTTATAATCAATCTAATCAACCAACGCTTCCGCCACGACAAGGTCAAAGGGCGTGGTTATCTTGATGTTTTCCCGGTTGCCCTTGACAAGTGCGACGGAATGTCCGAAGCGTTCCACCACCGAAGCATCATCTGTAAAGAAATCTGTATAGTCCTGCTTGTAGGCCTCTCGCAAAAGAGATGCGCTAAATACCTGAGGGGTCTGAACCAGCTGATAATCATTGCGAGGAACAGTCTCCGAAGCACCATTTCCCATGATATGACGAATGGTCTCAACTACATCAACCACAGGAACAACAGCACCAGAAATCGCTGCTTCATCGTAGCAAGCACTGATGGTTGCCACCGATGCAAAAGGACGAACTCCGTCATGCACTCCAATGAGCGTCACAGCCTCATCCACCTTGGAGAGTCCGTTTTTCACTGAATGGAAACGGGTTTCGCCTCCGTTGGCAATGACATGAGGTTGAGAAAAGTTGTACTGACAACAAAGTTGCTGCCAATAACCTTGCTGGCTCTCAGGAAGAACGAGCACAATCTGCATCGTCTCGTCATACTCAAGGAAACGGTCGATGGTGCGCATCAGCACAGGCCTGCCGCCTACAGGCAGAAACTGCTTGGGTATGTCACCACCCATGCGAAGTCCCTTGCCGCCTGCTACAATGACAACAGCTTTAGAGGTCGCCATACATCATGCCTTGCTTCAGTCCTTCTGCCACCTCTTCTCCACAGAAATACTCCACGATGGCGTAACCTAAAGCCAGAGCGGCAGCAGGACCTTTACCTGTGAACATCAATCCGTCACGCTCCACAAGAGCTGCCGTATATTCAGCTCCGACAAGATACTTTTCAAAGCCTGGATAGCACGTCATTTTCTTGCCGTCCGCAAGACCGAGGTTTCCATAGACGAGCGGTGCGGCACAAATGGCTGCAAGCGCTTTCCCCGCCTCGCTGTGAGCAAGGACAACACGCCGAAGCCCCTCGTGAGCATCGAGATTGGTAGCCCCAGGCAGACCACCAGGCAAGAACAGCATTTCGGCATCGCTATAATCGTTCTCGGCAAACATGGAATCTGCCACAATGCCTATACCATGTGCACCTGTTACTACTTGTTCGTCGGTGACGGACACCGTTGTGACTTTCAGCCCTGCACGACGACAGACATCGATAGGACCAAGGGCTTCAACTTCTTCGAAGCCGGTTGCAAGGAAAACGTAAATCATTTTGCTTTAAACTTATATGTTGTGGTTCCTTTATCCGTTGTACTCCCGACTTTAAACCGTGATTTCTTTGCCGCCTCTATAGCCGCCTTCTTCAATTCAGGAGAAGCGGTGGTACTACTCTTAATCCAAGGATTTATCACGTAGCCTTCAGGAGTCACAGTGATTCCAACAACTATAGTACCTTCGGTCTCACTTGTTACCGCAGATTTATCAGGTTCTGGAAGAAAAGAGGGTTCTCGATTCCCAACATTCGCCGTGACTCCGCTTCCTCCTTTTCCAGAAGCAGTTCCTGCATTACTGTTGCCGTCAGGAGAGCCTTGATTGCCATTACCTGTTGAATTTCCGCTACTTCCTTTGTTGCCTGCACTTCCAAAAGCACCTGCCACACGGTTATTGGCAGCAGCACGTTTAGCAGCTTCTTCGGCAGCTTTCTTGCGGGCAGCCTCCTCAGCAGCACGTCTGGCAGCTTCTTCAGCGGCTTTCTTGCGGACAGCCTCCTCGGCAGCACGTTGGGCGGCTATTGAACGTTCCGTATCCTGCGTGATGAGCGGCTCGGCTTCAGGCTTTGGCTCTGGAACAGGAGCAGGTTCGGGAATCGGCATTTCGGGTGTTGTTTCCTCAACAGGCTCTTCCGCTGACTCTTCCATCTCGGGCACATCCTCATCCGAAGCAGGCAAACCACTCAAGTCTTCTCCTGCCGCATCTTCTACCTGCCCAAGAAGCACTGGCACACCATCCTCATCTTGCTTGTCTGGCTCTGCCACTGACAAGGTCAGGAACGCGAGCAGCAAGGCAAGAAGAAGATGCACCAATACGGTGGCTGCACCAGCCTTGATTTTATCTTTCTTATTTTTCATTGATTGGATGGAGGCCGAGTAGCAAGAACCATCTTGAATTGATTCTCATTGGCAATATTAAGAATTTCAACGATATTCTTATAAGGAACAGCCTCGTCAGCATAAAGAGAAACAAAAAGTTCTGTGGAATCGTTGACCTGCGCTGCAAGCACTTCTGGCAACTCCTCCAGAGTTACAGGCACTTCCTCTTCCTTGCCGGCTGCGGCATAGAGATTCAGTTCCTTGTCTATCACAACACGCGCTGTCGCCTTGACTGTAGTCTGTTTTTTGCCTTGCGGCAGCAGCACCTTGATTGCATTGGGCGACACCATTGTGCTCGTAATCATGAAGAAGATGAGCAACAAGAATATGATGTCGGTCATAGACGCCATATTGAACGTCGGAGTGACCTTGATACGTCTCTTAAACATAGGCGACTACTCTTCTTCGCTTACGATATCCATGAAAGTCAAGGACTTTGCCTCTATCTCGTTGACCACGCTATCCACCTTGGCAACAAGATAATTATAACCAAACAGCGCAATGATACCTACAACCAATCCGCCGACAGTGGTAATCATCGCCTGATAGATACCGCCAGAAAGAAGGCTGATGTCGATATTGCCGCCAGCATTACTCATCTGCCAAAAAGCCTCAACCATGCCAATCACTGTACCCAAGAAGCCTATCATCGGCGCACCGCCTGCAATGGTTGCGAGAACGGGAAGACGCTTTTCCATGATGGCGATTTCAAGGTTTCCTGTATTTTCTATCGCTGTCTGAATTTCTGCCGCGGGCTTGCCTATGCGGCTGATGCCACGTTCTATAATTCGAGCGGCAGCGGTATTGGTCACACGGCAGAAGTTAACAGCTGACTTGACATCGCCGTTTTTGATGTAATCGCGAATGCGGTCCATAAAAAGCTTATCATCCTTGCCTGCATTGCGTATGGCAAGGAAACGTTCTACAAAGATATACACTGCTATCACAGAAAGGACTGCCAAGACAATCATAATCCAACCGCCCTTCGATGCAAGCTCAAGAATGCTGAGTTCTTCCATAATGTTCTTTTTATATAAAATTATCAATTAGAAAATACGATTTCTCCTATCACACACACAATTTGTCAATTACCTATCATCAATGTCAACTAAAATCTGTATATTTGCGTATGATTCTTATGCAAAAATACGCTTTTTTCATGCATAAGACAAATAAATATTATTAAATATGACTAAAAAGCTTAAGTTTGCCATCTTTGGGAATGTGTATCAAGAACGTAAGTGTACTGCCGTACAGAAATTCTTTACCATCGCTGATGAGAAAAAGGCGGACATTGCCATATCTGAACAGTTCTACTTGTTCCTGCGTGATGACTTGAAAATAAGCATACCTGCATGTGAACTCATCAAGGACAACAATTTCACAGCAGACTATGTCCTATGCTTTGGAGGTGATGGAACATTCCTGGATGTAGCAAGCCGCGTAGCTGACAAAGGAACTCCCATCATTGGCATCAACACAGGCAGACTGGGTTTTTTGGCGAGTTTTTCTCCAGAGAATATGGAGGGAACCATCGAAGACATTTATACAGGAAATATAAACATCGAGAAACACAGCGTGCTAAGTATTTCGTGCGATGAATTAGAGTTGAAAGACTACCCCTGCGCACTGAATGAGATTGCTATCTTGAAGCACGACATATCGTCCATGATATCCATACATACAGATATCAACAACGAGCATCTCACCACCTACCAAGCAGACGGACTCATCATCAGTACGCCAACAGGAAGTACCGCCTATTCGCTCAGCGTAGGCGGACCTATCATCGTACCGCAAAGCGACACGATATGTCTGACACCTGTTGCGCCTCACAGTTTGAACATGAGACCTATCGTACTGTGTGATAATAGCGAGATAACTTTGAAGGTGGAAAGCCGAAGCGGCAGTTTCCTTATCTCGCTTGATGGAAGAAGCCGAAGCTATCCAGACAATATTCATCTACGAATACAAAAAGCGCCATACAGCATCAATGTTGCAACAAGGCAAGGACAAAGTTTCTACTCTACGCTGAGAAGAAAAATGATGTGGGGAGCAGACTGCAGAGAAGAGAAACATGAGAATCAACAATAAGCAATATCCTATCAAGAAAATCGTATCCTGGTTATGGGCACACCATAAGGCTTGCCGAACACAAGCCTTCTTGAATGTGCTCATCGGACTGCTGCTGGTTATCTTCGGACTGTTAGGCGTGGACACTATCCGTTCGCTTACCGACATCGCCACAAACACCCAGGAAGGCGATATCATGTGGACTGCCATCGCCTTAGGCTTCATTTACCTGACAGAAATGCTGCTGCACATTGCACAGACATGGATTAGCGCTGTGCTGGGAGTAAGAACACAGAACCAGACACAGAGATTCTTTTTCCAAAGACTCCTGAAAGGAAAATGGAATGGCATAGAGAAGTTCCATAGCGGCGATGTGCTCAACCGACTGTTTGGAGACGTAGGAGACATCGTCAATCTGATGACAGAAGTATTGCCGACAGCCATCATCATCCTTGTCCAGTTCGTTGCATCATTCATTTACCTTTACTTGATGGACCGCACGCTTGCCTACATCATTATCATCGCATTGCCTCTGTTCATCGCCTTTTCACGCTTCTATCTCAAAAAGATGCGACGCATCGTTCGCGCCATTAAAGACAGCAACTCATCCATACAGTCTATCATACAAGAGAGCATACAGCACAAGATGGTCATTAAAGTGCTAGGCCGTGAAAATCGCATGATTAATCGTCTAGAACAAAGACAAAGCCTGCTGCATAGACAGATAAAGAGCAGGGCTAGATTTTCCATTCTTTCCAAATCGCTCATCAACATCGGCTTCACGGGTGCGTATCTCACAGCACTCACATTTGGACTTTTCCAATTGAAAGACGGACTCATCACGGTCGGCGTACTCATGGCATTCACCCAGCTTGTCAGCCGCATTCAACGCCCGATGCTCGACGCAGCCCGGTTACTGCCGATTTTTGTCAACAGCATGACATCATGCGAACGCTTAATGGAACTGGAGAAACTTCCTATGGAAGACGATGTTAGTCCAATCACGCTCAAAGGAAATATAGGCATACGCTTTTCCGACGTTTCCTACTCGTATTCTGAGAAAGGGCGCGCTGTCATCCATCATTTCACCCACGACTTCAAGCCTGGCAGCTTTACTGCCATACTTGGTTCTACAGGAGCGGGAAAAACAACGCTCATCCGATTGATTCTCTCACTAATCACACCAACCGAGGGAAAAGGAGAAGCATATACCAGCGAAGGAACAATAGCACTCTCCCCCGCACTCCGCAACAACTTTTCCTATATACCGCAAGGGAACACTCTTTTTTCAGGAAGCATCCGGGACAACCTTCTGCTAGGAAATCCTCATGCTACCTCCAACGATATACGCCAAGCGCTACACATCGCAATGGCGGATTTCGTATTCGACCTGCCTGACGGTCTTGACACCAAATGCGCCGAACAAGGCGGAGGACTTTCTGAGGGGCAAGCACAACGCATCGCCATCGCACGAGCAATTCTGCACCCGTGCAAAGTCCTGCTGCTCGACGAAGCAACTTCTGCACTTGACATTGAAACAGAAAAAATGCTGCTCAAAAATATCAAGCAGCATTTCCAAGACAGTACCATCATATTCGTCACACACCGACTCGCAGTCGTTGACTACACCGACGACACCATCACTTTGACATAGAAGCGCATCAAGAAGCACTCTCTACCGATGGCAAGAGCACAACTCCCTCTTTCTTCATTCCATCAATCTTCATGACAATAGGAGCACTGAAGCGCACACGACGCACATGGGCCGTCTCTTCCACTGCTGACATAGAATTAAGCAGTTTCTGATTGTACACGCCATCACCAATAAAGTCATTAACTGTAAAATAGCCAACACCCATGCTGGTCAGGTTCTGAAAGAAATGCGTGCCTTGACTAGGCTCCACACGGAAGTTGCGCAACCCCGCCTCGACAATGACTTTTGCAGCAGAGATATTAGGCCACTTCACAGGAATGCCAAGCCACGAATCACTAGACCCCCATCGCCCTGGACCAACCAGCACATAATTTTCTCCTCGTTGGAGGAAGCCCCGGTTTATCTGCTCTATCTCATCTGCTATAACAGTGTTCTCTGAAGCGTTATAGTTTTCTGTCTTAACATAGACGATATCATAGATATCACTAACAACGCCATGCCCAATCGCACTGTGGCTGCGTATCAGACAGTCCTCATCCGGAATCTTCACCAAATCTTCGTTCAACTCCATCTGATTGTCCACCATCGGGCGAATCTGCAGCAAATAAAATTCCCCTTGCTTGTTGTCATGAAGATTAACAGCAAACTCAATCTCCACAGGACGTCCCATTTCCTTCTGCCCATAATCCAAGACCTTCCTCAACAACTCAGGCAAAGGAAACACATCATTCTGCAAGACACCAGAGAAAGAGACAATTTTACGGTTCTTCCCCTCATAATAACCATCATAAATACATTGATCATAAGGGTCATAAGTGGAAACAATCCAACGCAAAGACCCATCTTTGTCAGCATCACGGACAGTCACTCGCTTCAAGTTAAAAGCATCGTCCACCTGAAACTGAAGCCCTTGCTGGCCCGCACCATCAACAGGCGATGTATCCAACGCAAAGAAACTAGTCTGCGTCTCTCGCAAGGCAATCTCCATTTCACTCGTCTGCAACACCTTGTCAGGATGATGCGGACACACACGAAGGCACAAACCACCATCAACAATATACTTGCCCAGTCCCAGAGCCAATTCCACAACACCCTCATCCGCTTTCTCATCTCCGATAGGATAATAATTGATGCTGCGGCCCACTCCCGAAATGGTCGGATAAAAACCGCTAGCATACTCTTGCCCAACAACTTCTTGCAAGATAACCGCCATCTTCTCCTGGTCTATGACATTCGACGTAGCCACCATATAATCCTTGCTGGCACGGTAAAACACACTCGCATACACCCCCTTAATGGCATTAGACAGCATATTCAAACGCATATACTTATCCCCAGCACAGGGAATCATGTAAGTGGAATAAATACCCGCAAAAGGCTGGTAATGGCTATCCTCAAGCAACGAAGAAGAACGTATGGCAAGCGGTCCATTCACCACATCAATAAACGACATCAGGTCATCCATCAAGCTCTCAGGCAAATGCCCACGAAGAAAGTATTGAAGAATCTCCTCGTCAGGCAAATCAGACAGCGCCACCTCATAAAGCGCATTATTCTCCATGAAAAGGTCAAAGATATCCGTACACAGCACCACAGTCTTAGGAATAGAGACGCTGGCATTGCCATATTCATTCAAATCCTCCCTGCGCTTGATGATATTATCCAGAAAAGCAAGACCTCTTCCCTTTCCGCCAAGCGAGCCCTCTCCGATACGGGCAAACTGACTGTAACTGTCAAAACGATGGCGGTTAAAAATAGCAACCACACCACGATTCTTCATCTTACGATAGCTCACGATGGCATCAAAGATATACTGGCGATGAGCATCCACGTCACTCTCCACCTTCCAAGTAATCTTCTTCAGAAACTCTGCAACAGGAAATATCGCCCTCGATGACAGCCAGCGAGACACATTGTTATGGCGCAAATGATAGCTCAGAGAATCCGCAGGCAAAGAAAATATCTTATTCTGCAATTCCTTCAAGTTGCACACGCGTCCAATCTCCTGCATCGTCTCAGGATTACGGAAGATAAAATCGCCAAAGCCGAAATGCTTCGTCAACACATCCTTAATGTCCTGATTCAGCTTCTTCGAATTCTTATCAATAAAAGCAGCCTTGCACTTATCCGCATAAGGCTTCTTGTCTGTCTCACTCGAGTCAAGCACCAGAGGAACATACTCATCCACACCCCGAATGGCACTCAGCAACTTATAGCCAGCAAGCTCATCCTTCTCCGCATCATCCTCCCTCATCGGGAAACGGCAGTCGCTGATAACCCCCAACACATTGTCACTGTACTTTGAATACAAGTTCCAAGCCTCCTCATAAGTACGCGCCAGCACAATCTTAGAGCGTCCGCGCATGCGCAGCATCTCCAGTTGAGAGTTCAGCGCCTCAGTCGCAAACTCGAGGCTCTGCTGCAAGACAAACTGATACAGATTAGGCAGCAACGAAGAATAAAAACGAATACTGTCTTCCACCACAAGAATCATCTGCACGCCAGCCGCCAAGTCATTCTCCAGATTCATCTTATCCTCAATCAGCTTGATGATAGACAGCAACAGCTCCGTATTGCCAAGCCAACAGAAGACATAGTCAAACGTACTCAAATCCTCATTCTCCATTCTCCGCGTAATGCCATGAGAAAAAGGAGTAAGCACGACAATCGGCAACAAAGGGAATTCATTCTTGATATCGCGCGCAATATCAAAAACATCATTATTATCCGTACCCGGCATACAAATGACGAGGTCAAAAGATTTCCCCTTAATCAACCTCTCCGCATCCTCTTTCGAAGCAGCACGCATAAAGCGAGGAGGATAACGCAAGCCCAACTTGGCATATTCATCAAAAATCTTCTCATCCACACGCCCATCATCTTCCAGCATAAAGGCATCATAAGGATTCGCAACAATCAGCACATTAAAAACGCGCTTCTGCATCAAATCCACAAACTTTGTCTCACGCAAAGTAGGATATCTATTCTCTAAATTAGCCATAAACAAACAAAAAAAGAAAGTTGCTGCAAAGATAGCAACTTTCCCTCAAACAAAAAAGG
>JAUMXY010000012.1 GCA_030528885.1 Bacteroidales bacterium
GTGGCGACACCCCTCGCTTTTCGCGCTGAAATGCTTGCAAGCAGGGGGTCTTTATACGTAACTTTGCATCATCGGAACGCGCATCGAGTACGAAATGATTAAATGCCCTTGTAGTGACACGGAGCTGGGCGAATTCATTTTATCTTTGCGACTTGACAATATTCTTGATTTTTCAGAAAGATTGGCTTCATTGCCCTCTTTGGCTGCTAACAGGTGGCGCGCAGACAGGAAAGTGCGTAGTTTCGGGAGTTTCCTCCTTCCATGTAACATTTCGGCAACTTTTGGAAACATAGGGGAAAACCTGTTTGGGGGGAATGAAATATCTTTGCAAAAAAATATTTTTTTAGTACATACCTATGATGAAAAGAATCCTTACCAGAATGATGCTGGCCCTCACTCTGCTGATGGCTGCAGCAACTATGTCGGCTCAGGAGCGCCGACCTATCGACTCGAAGCATCCGCTTTGGCTCGTCCACATCGATGTGTGGAACAGTGCTGACCCGCAGAAGATTATTGACTTGATTCCTGACGACATCAAGCCATACGTCTGCATGAACCTGTCGCTCTCTTGCCAGTTTGACGAGAAGACGGAGATGTACCGCATGCCTCGCTATGCTGTGCGTACTTACAAGTCATGGGCTTCGGTGTGCCAGGCTAACAACATGTGGTTTACCTGTCAGCCTGCCAGCGGCGGACATACCCACATTCAGGACAGCGACCTGGAGACATTTGAGTTTTTCTTCAAGAACTACCCTAACTTCTTGGGATGGAACTATGCTGAGCAGTTCTGGGGCTTTGACGTGGCTGGCAACAAGAGTTCCAGCACGACGAGCACGCGCTGGGCGCTGTTTGCGAAGCTGGTGGAGATGTCGCACAAGTATGGTGGCTTCCTGACGGTGAGCTGGTGCGGCGGTGTCTATCACATGAACACGAACCCGATTGCCGAGCTGAAGCGCAACAAGGAGTTCTTGGCGGCTTGCCAGAAGTATCCTGAGGCCATCCTGTTCCTCTACAAATATACACACGCGGGATGCTTCTACAACAACGAGAGTGCCTGCTGGGGACCTTTCGTCTCGGGCTTGACCAAGAACTATGGCGTGCGCTATGACAACTGCGGATGGAATGATGCGCTGAACAAGTTCTTTGGCGAGAACCACGGCAGAAAGTACCCTGGCAGCGCGGGCATCGGAACGGTGATGGAGCAGACTTGCGTGAACGGCGGCGCTGTGTGGGACGGTCCTGAGCTGATTTGGAGCGGCGAGTGCTTCCAGGGGCTGAATGACAGCAATGTGGACGGATACACGCGGCGCAACTGGGGCACGTTCCCTAACTTCCGCGGCATCTGGCTGGACATGTGGCGCAAGATTATTGACGGCACGATGTACATCCCTACTCGCGAGGAGGTGGTGGAGAAGACTAAGATTGTGGTCATCAACGACAAGGCTGACGACTACACCACATGGGATGACCTCTACAACGGGCTCTACCTGCAGACTGACCCTTTCAACCAGAAGAAGGAGTCGCAGTGGAACTACGGACAGTGGTACAACAACCTGTGCTACTTCAAATCTACAGGACGCTACGGCGCCATCCCGATGGTGACAGGACTTTATGACGAGGCTGCAAAGAGCATCCCTGTGCAGGTGAAAAAGTCTAACTACACCTCTCGCTGGGGTTCACAGACCAAGAAGGTGGCTGACTTCAACGCCCAATACCCTGAGGTGAGCACCGGCGACCTGTATGTGAACCGATACAAGAACCAGCTGGTGACTTACACTCCTTACACCTACATGAACAAGAAGACGACTGCATCGGCGCAGATTCCGCTCCTCTACAACACTTGCGAGCGGCTTGACCTGACTTGGGGCAAGCTGAGCAGCGGCATCGTCCGCGAGTACAGCGACCACATCGACTTCTACCTGAACAACTACCGCAACGACACTACCACCATGGTGCTGGACAAGATTGTGATTGTGGGCGCGACTGAAGAGCCTACATTCAAGGTGACTAAGCGCACGATGGCTACTCATAACACGACGAAGGAGTGGGATGCTGAGACGGGCACGTTCACTCTCAACGTGAAGCACATGGGTGCGCTCGACGTGACCATCAACTGTGCTGGCGCTGCCACTGAACGCAGCACTGACTTGGCTGACAGCACACCGCTGACGGCTGACCTGCCTAAGCAGCCTGAGGACTTTGCCGGACCTATCATCATCGAGGCTGAGAACCTCGACCGCAAGAACGTGAAGGGCGTGGCGCTTACGCACTCTGGCTGGTGGGCACAGGATGTGGACGACTTTGCCGGCATGGGGTACATCGACCTCGGCACGAACTCGACGGCTGCCCTCCGCCACCAGCTCAAGCTGAAGAAAGCGGGAGAATACAACATCTACGTGCGCTACTGCAACTCTTCCAAGAAGGGACAGATGAGGGCTTCCGTCAATGGCAAGTCATCGCTCATGCAATTTGAAAAGGTGAGTCTCAACGACTGGCGCATGACTAAGATAACAGCAACCCTGAAGGAGGGCAACAACACCCTCATCCTCACCAACTCGGGCAGCGTGGGCATGTACATCGACCAAATCATCTACTCGCCAGTGGATGCAACGCCGATGAAGTATGCTGTCACGGTGCTTGACGCTGAGAATGGAGCTGTCACAGCTGACGTGGCTGAGGCTGAGGCTGAGCAGACCGTGAAGCTGACCATCACGCCTAACCCTGGCTGCCAGCTGAAGGAACTGCGCGTCACCAACTCTGTCTATTACACGGCTGGAACAACCATCCCCGTAGATGACCCGGATGCTACGGAGATTACCTTCGCCATGTTTGACGACAACGTCACCATACAGCCTGTATTCATCGACAACAGCGCTGTGTATAACCTCAACTATGACGATGTGCTGCAAGGCACGATGCCCGAAGGATGGCGCGCCACACAGGAGAACAATGATGTGCATCAGTATCCTAACAGCTACGGCTCTGGCGCCCGTGTCTTCTCTGGCTTCACAGGCTATCAGGGCAAGGGCCTCTACTGGCGCAACACCAATGCGGAATATGGCAAGCAGGCTTCTTATCAGCTCAAGCTCAGCGCTGGCTCATACAAGCTCACTTTCGCCATGGCGGCATGGAAGGGCTCGCCACGCTACAAGGCGCAGATTCTCAATGCCAACGGCAATGTCATAGAGGAATCAAGCAGCTACACTGCGGCTCCTAATGCCAATGGCAACACGGCTGCCAACCTCACCGCGACCAAGCGCTATGAGATGCCGTTCGAAATCACGAAGGCGGGCAACTACACCATCCGTTTTGTCAACATGACCTCTGGCGGCGGATTCCAAGAGTTCCTGCTGATGGAGTGCCGCATCAACACCGTGCCTGAGGCTAACAGCATCGGAGGCATTGACGAGGCTGCTGGAGCACAGCCTATCCTGTTCTTCAACACAGCAGGCATTCAGCAGAAGAGCTTGCAGCCTGGCATCAACATCATCAGAACGGCTGACGGCAAGACGAGGAAGGTTCTTATCAAGTAAAAGCATCGTCCCGACAAGCAGCATAAAGAAAAGGTGGCGCGCCCCGCAAGGCACGCCACCTTTATTTTGGATGGAAGCACAAGAACTCGGTTTGTTCTTCAAGCAAATTCCTCTATCCGCTGCAAGACTTTTGCAACGCCATCATCATCCACAGAATCTGTCACATAGCGTGCACAAGCCTTCACCTCGTCTGAAGCGTTCCCCATGGCAATGCCCCAGCCTGCATGAGAGAGCATGGACTTGTCATTGCCGCCATCGCCAAATGCCATGGTCTCAGAAATGTCAAAGCCAAAATGGTGACAGATGTCATCAATGCCTGTTGCCTTGTCGGTGCCGCTCACAATGCAGTCGGCAAAGAAAGGATGCCATCGCTGGGCACCACACCCTTGCAGCACGTGGCTCATGATGTAGGGCTCTTCATCCTCGCCAAAGAAGGCGATGATTTGCATGACATCCATGCGCAACGCTTCCTCAGCAGGCAATGCTTGAGGATTGGGCAAATCCAAGAGTTCGAATACTTCACGGAACTTCTCATTGTAGTGCGTAACAAATGCCTCATCATCCGTAGCATAAGCGATTGCTATCGGCTGTTCGTTCTGGTAGGCTATCATGCGCTGTATATCAGCTTTCTCGACAGGCTTGTGAGTTACCACAGTGCCATCTGCCAAGACTATGCTTGCACCATTGACTGACATGATGCCATCGTATTCAAGCCCTGCGATGTTGTTGATGAAAGGACGAGGACGGCCTGTAGCAACAAACACCTTGATGCCTTTCTGACGAATGGCATGAACAGCATCGAGCGTCGACTGAGGAATGCGATGGGTCTTGAACGAAACAAGCGTTCCATCTATATCAAAAAAGACTGCTTTTATCATCTTTATCAAAATAGTGCCATGATGGTGTCAAACACCCCTATCTGGTCGAGGAAAACAAGACCGATGGCGATTGGAGCGAGGTAGCACAATGCAAAAACCAGAACCCTGAAGTAGGGTGCCTTGAGCTTTCCGCCATTGGTGACTTCTGCATGGTAAAGTTTACGGTCAAGCACCCAACCAGCAAAAATGCTGATAAGGAATCCGCTGATAGGCAGAAGGATGCGACCTGAGAAATCATCGAACAGGGAGAAGATGTTTCTGTCGAACAGGGTGATGCCACTCAATGGGCCAAAGGAAAGAGAGCAGACAGTACCCAAGACAAGCACAGACAATGTGACAAGAGCTGCACCTTTCTTGCGAGACAGGCTGAACTCTTCTGTCACATACGCTGTTGCCACCTCGTGAAGTGATATGGCACTGGTTATTGCCGCAAAGAATAGCAGGAAATAAAAGAGTGTGGAGAAGATGACAGCAAGCAGGCTGCCACCTCCCAACGCTTGCTGGAACACATTGGGCAATGACACAAATGTCAGTCCTGCTCCTGCACCTATCTCAGTCGGATTCATGCCGATATTAAAGATTGAGGGAAAGATGATAAAGCCTGCCATGATGGCGATGGTCGAGTCTATGAACGACACATTCAAAGCGGATTTGGCAAGAGGGGTATTCTTGTCGAAATAGCTGGCATAAGTACAAAGACAGCCCATACCCAGACTCAGCGAATAGAATGCCTGACCCATTGCATTGAGAACAACAGAACTATCTACCTTGCTCCAATCGGGCTGCAGCAAGAACTCGATTCCTTTTGATGCGCCAGGAAGGGATACGGAACAAATAGCCAATGCGACTGTTATCACAAAGAGGGTTGGCATCATCAGCTTTGATGACTTTTCAATGCCCGAGCGCACTCCCCGAGTAATAACACAATGGATGATTCCTATAAAGACCAGCAGCCACAAGGTCGGAATCCATGGGTCTTGCACAAAGTTATCAAAGATAGAGCCGTATTCCTTTGCCGACACTTCGTGAAAGGCATTCGTGGCTGAAAGAAATGCATAATGCATTGTCCATGCGCCGACAACAACATAATAGCACATGATGAACCACCCGATAAACACACCAAGGCGCCCTACCCATTTCCAAGGAGAACCATTGGAAAGAATACGATAGGCTGCTGCCGTGTTGGAATGGGTATAACGCCCAATCATAAACTCGCTTATCATGATTGGCAAACCAAGAACAGCAATGCACATGATGTAGACAACGATGAAGGCTGCACCTCCATTCTCTGCCGTTTCAATCGGAAAACGCCAAATGTTTCCCAAACCCACTGCCGAACCTGCTGCAGCAAGAACGGCTCCTATTTTCGAGCCAAAATTTTCTCTCCCCATAGTCTATCGAGTAATATACAACAAATCAAACCGAGCAAAGCACCCACTACATCCGCCTCAAAATCAATCCAATCCCCAGAACGGCAAGTAGTAAGATACGCTTGTACAAGCTCCATCAAGCCACCAAGAACTGCTGGGAACAAAAATGCCATCAGCAAAAAGGGCTTAGTCTGAGCTTTTTTGCCCATCCACACACGATCTACCCACATAACTAGGGACAGCCCTGCATACATGACGAAATGCACCCATTTATCGATGAGTGGCACATCGCCCAAAGGAGGATTCTCGGGTATGGGAATGGTGCTGAGCACAACGATGGCAACAGATACAATAGTGGTAAACAAGTAGTTTCTCACGAGTTTCATTCTGCTTCTCCTTTCCACATTTTATAGGGATGGCGAATCATGTACTTGTTGTAGTAGCGGCGATCGCCCGTTACCTCCTTACCCAGAAATGCAGGTTTGACATACGCCTCATCCTCACTTGCCAGCTCTATCTCTGCCAGCACAAGCCCTTCATTGTCGCCAAAGAACTCATCCACCTCAACTACATGACTGCCGCTCTGAACAAGGTATCTGTTTTTATTCACCCTTCCTGGCACACAGAGCTTCATCATCTCCTGAGCATCCTCTAAAGATATCTCCACCTCAAATTCGTAACGCGACAGCCCTGCTGGGTCTGAGGGTCCCTTAATGGTAAGGTACCCTTTGTCATCACGAATACGGACACGCACCGTCTTGCCTGGTTCTGTGGCAAAATATCCCTGCTCGATGTGCGTGCAGCTATATGCTAACGACTTAAATTCGCCCGTAACCAAAAACTTGCGTTCTATCTCCTGATGCGCCATCTTGTACAAAAGCTATTCCATATCAGAAAACTCCATCAGATATGCCTTGATGAAAGCATCAAGCTTTCCATCCATCACACCTCCCACATCACTTGTCTGATAATTGGTACGGTGGTCTTTCACACGGCGGTCATCGAACACATATGAACGAATCTGGCTACCCCACTCTATCTTCTTCTTGCCAGCCTCTATCTTCTGCTGTTCTGCCATGCGCTTCTTGAGAGCACGGTCGTAAAGCTGGGAACGGAGCAGACGCATTGCGTTCTCACGATTTTCTTGCTGCTTACGAGTTTCCGTGTTTTCGATAAGGATTTCCTCTTCCTCACCTGTATCAGGGTCAACATACTGATAACGAAGACGTACACCCGTCTCCACCTTGTTCACATTCTGACCTCCTGCACCAGAACTGCGGAACGTATCCCAGCTGATTTTACTCTTATCGATGACTACCTCGATGGAATCGTCCACAAGAGGCGTAACGAAGACTGAAGCGAAGGAAGTCATACGCTTTCCCTGAGCATTATAAGGGCTGACACGCACCAAACGATGCACTCCGCTCTCGCCTTTCAGAAACCCATAAGCCTGATCGCCCACAATTTCCATCGTAACAGTCTTAATGCCAGCCTCATCGCCATCAATAAAGTTACTGATATTGACCTTATACTTGTGCGCTTCGGCATAGCGCTGATACATGCGCATGAGCATGGATGCCCAGTCTTGTGCCTCTGTGCCGCCAGCCCCAGAGTTAATCTTCAGCACAGCGTCCATTCCGTCAGCCTCACCGCGCAACATATTCTTCATCTCCAAGTCCTCTATCAGCTGGAGAGCTACCGAATAGTACTGGTCAACTTCCTCTTCTGTCGACATCTCTTCCTTGTAGAAGTCGTAGGCAACTTCCGTGTCGTCCGTTGCAGCCTTCACTGCATTGTAGCCGTCAATCCACTTCTGCAAATCCTTCACCTTCTTCATCTGCGCCTCAGCTGCCTTTTGGTCATCCCAAAAGCCTGGAGCCTGCGTGCGCAACTCTTCTTCCTGCACCTCAATCAATTTGCTGTCTATCTGCAAATAGCGATGCAGCGAGTCCACACGGTCTTTAATATCCTTAAGTTGTTCAGCTGTTATCATAAAAGCATTCTTTCGTTTCGGGTGCAAAGGTAGCAATTAAAACTGAAAACAGCTATGTGAAAAGTGAAAAATCCTCGTTTCGCCCCGCCTGCAGCATGAGTATTTCAGTTTTTTCGTCCTTCCCTCTTCTGTTTTCAGTTTTAATTGCTACCTTTGCACTCTTGAACCGTCAGCATAAGCTGACCCCCTCTCAAAAAGCAAGAATGAAACTCATCAAACGACTCGATTTATTTATCCTGAAGAACTACCTGACGCTGTTTGCAGGCACGTTCTGTATCAGTCTCTTCGTAGTCATGATGCAGTTTCTGTGGAAATACATCAACGACCTTATAGGCAAAGGACTTACATTCGACGTGTATGTACAGTTCTTTTTTTATGCGGCAGAAACACTGGTGCCACTAGCATTGCCACTGGCCATCCTGCTGGCGTCGCTCATCTCTTTTGGCAACATTGGGGAAAGGCTGGAGCTGCTCGCCATCAAGGCTGCCGGCATCTCGCTTTTCCGAACCTTATGCCCACTCATCGTCCTGAACACGCTGCTGGCATTGGCATCGTTCCATTTCCAAAACAAAATCGTACCTGATGCCCAGCTGAAGCTGACGCAATTGCTGTACTCGATGAAGACCAAATCGCCTGAACTGGAAATTCCCGAGGGAGTGTTCTACGATGGAATCAAGGACATCAACCTGTATGTAGAGAAGAAGAACAAGGAAACGGGAATGCTCTACGATGTGGTCATCTACAACATGCAAGAGGGAGTGAGCAAGGCGCACATCATCCTTGCCGACTCTGCCAAACTGGAAACTGCCAGCAACAAGATGCACCTGCTCCTGCACCTCTATCAGGGAGAGCAGTTCGAGAACCTGCAAGGAAGCGCATTGCAGACCCGCAACGTGCCCTACCGCAGAGAAACCTTTGTAGAGAAGCATTTCATCATCGACTTCGACACCAACTTCAATATGACTGACGAGGAGAACGTGTCGGGCAGTGCACGCACAAAGGACATGGTTCAGCTTGTACAAGACATCGACTCGATGGAGCAGCACCACGACAGTCTAAGCGCCGAATTTACAGTCAGGATGCAGCGCGGCAATCTGGCCATCCCACACAAAGCGCGCCTTTCTGACTACGACACTGTGACAATCTCACACTTAAACGACAGTGTGAAGAAAGTCTTGAGACAAGAAGAAGACGCCTATCTGGCGCACAAAGCAGAAGCTGCGCTAGCCAAGCCACAATCAAAGACCAATTTGGACTCCCTTTTCAACAGCAGCGATTCGCAGCAAAAGCAACGCATCCTCATGGCTGCCCTGCAAAAGGCCAGTTCACAAGAGATTGACATCAGCACAAAAGCCAGCCTCATGGAATACGGAGACAAGCAAATCCGACGACACAAAATCGAGTTCTGGCAGAAAATCACCATGTCACTCGCATGCCTACTCTTCTTCTTCATTGGAGCGCCACTCGGAGCTATCATACGAAAAGGAGGACTTGGATTCCCCGTCGTGATTGCCGTCATCATATTCATAGTCTACTACATCATCAACACCTTCGGAATGAAAGTGGGGCGTGAAGGAGGCATGCCTGTATGGCTCGGCATGTGGCTCAGCACATTTGTTCTGGCGCCACTCGGAATCTTCTTCACCATCAAGTCCAACAACGACTCCGCAGTATTCAACATGGATGCCTACACCAACCTCTGGAAAAAGTTGCTGGGCATACGCACCAAACGAAACATTGCCAAGAAAGAGGTCATCATCAACGACCCCGACTATCAGGAAGCGCACCTGCAACTGGAGCAACTAATAGCCATCAGTCGCGATTACTACCGCGCTTTGCCTAAATCCCACATCTTCGGCTACATCCTATACATAATCCGATATCAGTTCTCAAACAGGCAAGACACACAGGCCGACGAAGTCAACACCCTGTTGGAATACATCGTCGAGATGCTCTCCAACAGCAAGGACAGAATGATTCTGAGCCTACTCAACCGCTATCCTGTCATGGACACGCACTCCTTCCGATTCTATCGCAGACGGAGAAAAGATTTAAGAGCTATCATCAAAAACTCTGAGAATATAAAGACACACATATATGAAAACATCATTTCAGTTCAGTAAAATAGAAGATGCCATCGAAGATTTCCGCCAAGGCAAATTTGTCATAGTGGTGGACGATGAAGACCGTGAGAATGAAGGCGACTTTATCACGCCAGCCGAGATGATTACCCCCGAGAAAGTAAACTTCATGCTTCGCGAGGGAAGAGGAGTACTCTGCACTCCCATCACCATGTCACGCGCCAAAGAACTAGAATTGCCCCATCAGGTGGAAGAGAACACCTCAATGTTGGGCACTCCATTCACCGTGACCATAGACAAATTGGAAGGATGCACCACTGGAGTCAGCGCGCACGACCGAGCAGCCACCATACAATGGCTTGCCAACCCCAATGCAAAATCCAGCGACTTCGGCAGACCTGGTCATATCAATCCGCTTTATGCGCAAGACAACGGAGTGTTGCGACGCTCTGGACACACAGAGGCTGCTGTTGACCTCGCCCGTTTAGCAGGACTTAAACCCGCAGCCGCCCTGATAGAGATTCTCAATCCAGACGGAACCATGGCACGACTGCCAGAGCTCATCAAGAAAGCAGAAGAGTTTGACATGAAGCTGATTCAAATCAAAGACCTCATCGCATACCGACTGAAGCAGGAAAGTCTCGTAGAAAAAGGAGTTGAGGCAGACATGCCCACGGCATTCGGGCATTTCCGCATCATCCCTTTCCGTCAAAAGAGCAATGGATTGGAACACGTGGCACTCATCAAAGGAACGTGGGAAAAAGACGAGCCAGTACTGGTCCGCATGCACTCAAGCTGCGCGACAGGCGACATCTTTGGCAGCCAACGCTGCGACTGCGGAGAGCAGCTGCACAAGTCTATGCAACTGATAGAAAAGGCCGGCAAGGGAGCCATCGTATATCTGATTCAAGAAGGGCGAGGTATCGGACTCATGAATAAGATTGCTGCTTACAAACTGCAAGAGGAAGGGCTTGACACCGTCGATGCCAACATACACCTCGGCTTCGACCCCGACCTGCGCGACTATGGAGTCGGCGCACAGATTCTCCGTGAAATCGGCATCAGCAAGATTCGCCTCTTGACCAACAACCCTGTCAAGCGTGTCGGTCTGGAAGGCTACGGATTAGAGATTGTAGAAAATGTACCCATAGAGATTACGCCCAACAAGTACAACGAGCGTTATTTGCACACGAAGAAAGAGCGCATGGGACACACACTTCACTTTAACAAATAAAACAAAAACATATACAAAACATGGAAACATTATCTGATAGACTTAATCGTTTATCTCCTTCTGCAACGCTCGCAATGAGCCAGAAGAGTTCGGAGCTGAAAGCTCAAGGTATCGATGTGATTAACCTCAGTGTAGGCGAACCAGACTTCAACACGCCAGACCACATCAAGGCTGCTGCCATCAAAGCTGTTGAAGAGAACTGGAGCCGCTACAGCCCCGTTCCCGGCTACCCTGAACTGAAGCAGGCGATTGTGAACAAGCTGAAGAACGAGAACGGACTGGACTACAAGCCCTCACAGATTCTCTGTTCCAACGGAGCCAAGCAGTCTGTCTGCAATGCAATTATGGCGCTTGTCAACGCAGGCGATGAGGTTATCATCCCCGCACCTTACTGGGTTTCATACCCACAGATGGTGCTGCTCGCTGAAGGCACTCCAGTTTACATTGACGCTCCTATTGAACAGGATTTCAAGATTACGCCAGAACAGCTTGAGGCTGCCATCACACCAAAGACACGTGCCATCATCCTCTGCTCACCAAGCAATCCTACAGGTTCCGTTTACAGCAAGGAAGAATTGGAAGGACTCAAAAATGTGCTTCTCAAGCATGAGCGCGTCATCGTTATTGCCGATGAAATCTACGAGCACATCAACTATGTTGGCAAGCACGCTTCTATGGCTGAGTTTGCAGATATCAAGGAGCGCGTAGTCATCATCAACGGTGTCTCTAAAGCATACGCCATGACAGGATGGCGCATCGGCTTCATTGCTGCACCAGAATGGATTGTCAAGGGCTGCAACAAGCTTCAGGGACAATACACATCCGGTCCATGCTCTGTATCACAGAAAGCAGCCGAAGCAGCATTCGCTGGAGACCAGCAGTGCGTAGAAGATATGCGCCTCGCCTTCGAGCGCCGCAAGAACCTCATCGTGAAACTCGCCAAGGAAATCCCCGGACTCGAAGTAAACGAGCCACAAGGAGCCTTCTACCTTTTCCCAAAGTGCTCCAGCTACTTTGGCAAGAAAGACGGCGATCGTGTCATCAGCAACGCAACAGACTTTGCCATGTACCTGCTTGAGGTGGGACACGTTGCAGCTGTTGGCGGTGACGACTTCGGTTCTCCAGAGTGCTTCCGTATCAGCTATGCTACATCTGACGAGAACATCGTTGAGTCTATGAAGCGTATCAAAGAGGCATTGGCTCGCCTCCAGTAAGGATACGCTATCATAAGCCATCTGAATATCCACAAATCGATGTGGGGCACTCCGAAACTTCGATGTGCCCCACACCGACATTTCGATGTAGGGCACATCTATTAAAAGATTGTTCAGAAACAGCCCACGACAACCTCTCATTCTGCAGGCCGAACCAGGCCACTGACCTATTAACTTACACCTTCATTTATGAAAAAACCTATTCTGTTCCTTCTTCTCTCCTTGGCAACAGCAGCCAAAGCCCAAGAAGACATCACCTCGCAATACATCAAGAATCCGTCATTTGAACAAGATGACATTTCCAAGCTGCCCGCCGATGATACCCGAAGCGCCTATACAGCAAAGACGGTTGAAGGCTGGACGCTCGAAGGCAGCTACGGAGTCAGCGACATCATGACCGCTGCAGCCACTGCTACAGACAACAACTTCGGCGCTCCAGGTCACCCCTCTGACGGTAAACAGATGTACTACATCCGCAATGCATGGAATGCCTCTACAGCCACACTTCTGCAAGCCATCACATTGCCTAAAGGACTGTACAAGCTTGTCCTTGACAACAAATGCGTAACCCAATCATCACATACTGCCAGCCTCATCGCAGGCAAAGAAAGCCTCTCCCTGACATTTCAAGGAAGCCTGCCTGCAACATGGACCAAGAGCGAACTGATGTTTGAGACGGCTCAAGAAGAACAAGTAAGCATTGGACTTCGGGTTCACTTCGGAAGCGGCTCTGGAGGCTCAGTCCTCATCGACAACTTCAGACTCTACAAGATGCCTGATGACTACACGGAGGCAGAAGACCCGACAGAAGAAGCAGTATCTTCATTCACAGAAGGCATCATCACAGCCGACTTCGTTAACGAGGCAGACATGAAAGCAGACCTGTTGCAGATGCTTGCCAACTTCTCTCGTTATATGGTTGATGATTTTCAGGAATGCACTGCACCCAATTCCGTCGATGAGGCTTGTGGATGCTTCAAGGGAGAAAACACGATGGCCAACGATGAGCGAGGTGTGCGACCCAATGCCGACCTGTCCATGGTATGTGCTTTCCTCGTCAAATACGGGAAGCCTGCAGGCGTCAAGCTTCCAGCAGGAGTCACCTGGGAAAAGATAGAAGACATGGCTCTCAAGTCACTCGTTTTCGCCTACTCTACCCATAAAGCCAACAAACTGAAAGTCTGCAAAGGCAACAACTATTGGGGCTCCACTTCCACTTCGGATGCCGTTTGGGAATCCTCACTCTGGGCCATGTCTGTAGCTTATTCCGCCTACTTCCAATGGGACAAACTCAGCGAAAAACAGAAAGGATACATCTATTCCCTTCTGAAAGCAGAATGCAACTACGAACTTTACCGCAGCATTCCAACAGGCTATGCAGGCGACACGAAAGCAGAAGAGAACGGATGGGAAGCCAACGTGCTCGCAGCAACACTGGGCCTTTTCCCCAACGACGAGCTTGCTCCTAAATGGTTTGAACGTCTGCGCGAATTTGCCATCAACAGCTACTCCCATCCCGCTGACATCAACAACAACACTGTTATCGACGAATGGTACGACAACAAGACGGTTGCCGACCTCTACAAGGGACAGAATCTATACGATGACTATTCATTGCAGAATCATAATCTCTTCCACACCTCTTACCAGAATGTCGTCATGCAAGAACTCGGAGAGGCAGCCCTCGCGCTCAAGATGTTCCAACAAGGACTGTACGGCAAGGAAACATGGAAGACAAATGCCCTCATGCACAACAACCAGCAGGTACAGGACAGCATCCTCAACTGGCTGGCATTGGCTGACGGAGAACTGGCTATGCCTAACGGAAACGACTGGAGCCTCTTCCTCTACGACCAAATTACAAGCTACTCCACTCAGGCTTGCTTCCAGAGAGACCCCAATGCACTCATGCTGGAGAACATGGCTTACAAATATATCAAAGCCAGACAGAAGACTACGGCTGACGGATCATGGCTGCTTCGCGCAGATGTCGGCGCACGTCGCATGGGAGTGGAGGCACACCGTGTCATGATGACTTACCTCATGCACGAAATGCTTTCAACAGCAGACCTCACGCCCACATCATGGGACGCCTTCAATACAAAATACGGGGAGGCGAAACTGATACCTTGCCAAAATGTTGTGCGTGCAGCCACAGACGACCGCTTCACTTGTTTCTCTTGGAGCACAGGACTGAAGTCTTACACGGGTTATTTTGCAGCCAACAGCCCAGACAAGAACAAGATTGTTGTACCTTACCGCGCCAACAACACAGGCAACATCACAGGATGGTATGAAGTTGCAGGAAAGAGCACCAATGCGACACCCGTCGTCTCGGGAATCTACCAGCTGAATGGAAATGGATATGTCATGAATGGCGAACTGAACACCAACGACAACACGCTGAACAATCGCTTCGCCATCTTTTCCACACCAGAAAATGCCATCATCTATCTTGACTATGTGACAGCCAATGCCGCAGTCACCATCAACAGCGAGAAAGGCGGTCTGCTCGCCATCTCCACTGACGAGTTCATGAAACTCGCGCGTACATTATATTATAATAAAGGAGAAAACATCGTACACAAACAGCTGGACGGCGCCACCTTCACCGCCTTTGACAGCGAGTGGGTGAACATCGACAATGAATTAGGCGTCATCTCTGCCGGCAACAAGAAGAAAATCGCTTTTGGCGACCGTGGAGCCAACAACTCCATCTACACCTCCAAGCTCTATCCGATGTACAGCAACATGCCACGCAGCCTCAAGAGCAGAGAGACCGTAGATGTCCGAAATCTTGTTTATTACAGCAACATCAATGCTGAAGAAACAAAGAAAATGGCAGGCCAGCTGGTAACGCTGAAAGAACTGCTGCCTGAAGGGTGGAATGGCGTCATCGCCCCAGACAACAACTGTTCTTATTTCATCGCCAGCAACTTCAAAGGGGAGAACACAGCCACAGTGAAAGGCTTGCAATATGGCAACAGGGCACCTGTATTCTACCAGCCAACCACCATTGCCAACAATGCCTCAACAGTCACTTTCACAGCCCACCAGAACAGCTCCATCGCGCATCCTCTAACCATCATGCTGCAAGGCGACAACGTCACAGCACAGATGATAGATGAGACATCGGCATACATCACAGCTACAGCAAAAACAACCATATCTGTAGAGATTGCTGTCAAAGGGCAGCCCACACCGGCAGAAAAAGACAACATCAGCATCAAGAAGGATGAAACCATCAGAGTCTATCTGAACGAAAAGAGTGAGGTATGCGTTGAAAGCGCGTCCTTTCCCTTAGTCGAAACGAGAGACTATACAAGCCGCATCGTTAATCCGTCATTCGAAGGGAACGCCACGTTCGGATGGTCTGGGAGTCCCAAAGTTGATTATAGCTGCGCAGAAAAATACAACACTACATTCAACGTCTATCAAGTGATAGAAGGACTGCCTCAAGGGCAGTACCTTCTCACTTGCCAAGGCTTCTACCGGGCAGGAACCACCGCCAATGCCGCCTCAACCCATAAGACTGGCAACGAAAAGCTCCACGCCCTCCTCTATGCCAACGACTCAACCGTTGCCCTGCAGTCCATCATTGAAGAAGCAGGCAAGAAAGGTGCCATCGGTGTAACAGCCTCCGACTACGGGCACGTTCCCAATACCATGGAACAAACCAGCGCCTACTTTCGAGCAGGTCTCTACCCCAACTCACTTCTCTGCACCGTGAAAGAAGACGGCAAACTGAAGATTGGCGTTAAAAAGACAACAACCATCAATCAAGACTGGGCCATCTTCGACAACTTCACCCTTACCTATCTCGGCATCCCCGAAGAACCCAACAGCATCCAAGGCATACGCCCCATCACCATGACGGAAGGAATCTATACCCTTCAAGGAAAACAGATAGATGCCTCGGACATAACAGCCCAAGGCATCTATATCATCAATGGACAAAAGGTGTTCGTAAAATGAAAGCGTCCAAGTCAATCGACTTGGACGCTTTCATTTGTTTATCGTTGGATTATCCGTAGATAATCTTACCCGTTTCCTTATCAGTGTTCTCCTCAACGAAGGACTTGTTGTACTGAGTCATACCACGGAGAGACATACCCATGTTTGAGAAACCTCCATCGTGGAAGAGAGTCTGCATAGTCACCTTCTTCGTCAGGTCAGAGAACATCACGATGCAGTAGTCTGCACACTCGTCAGCACTGGCATTGCCCAGCGGAGACATACGGTCAGAGAAGTCATAGAGACCATCAAAGCCCTTGATGCCAGAACCAGCAGTCGTATAAGTAGGCGACTGGCTAATAGTGTTTACACGCACACCTTTCTCACGACCATATATATAGCCGAATGAACGTGCGATAGACTCAAGCAGAGACTTCGCGTCAGCCATGTCATTATATCCGAAGAATGTACGGTGGCTTGCCACATAAGTAAGCGCCAGCACACTCGCATTATCATTCAGCGCATCCAGTTTCTTAGCCACCTGAAGCATCTTGTGGAATGAGATAGCAGAAATATCAAGTGTCTTGTCCAGCAAGCTATAGTCAAGGTCATCGTATGTACGCTTCTTTCTCATGTTCGCGCTCATAGCACAAGAGTGAAGCACAAAGTCAATCTTGCCGCCCAAAGCCTTCTGAGACTCAGAGAAAAGCATCTCAAGGTCCTCAACGCTTGTTGCATCAGCTGCAATCACAGTAGCGTTAGTCTTCTCTGCCAGCTCCGCGATAGTACCCATGCGGCAAGCCACAGCAGTGTTAGTAAGCACAATCTGTGCACCTTCCTCTACAGCACGTTCAGCCACCTTCCAAGCGATAGACTGATCGTTAAGTGCACCAAAAATGATTCCTCTTTTACCTTTTAGCAAATTGTATGCCATAATTCTACATTTTTTAGGTTCATCGATTCAGAGAACTTACCGTCCGAGCATCTGCCCACAAACGCAAAAAAACTCCTCATCATATAACCGTTTTTTACTATTATCCTTAAAATCGGGTACAAAGGTACGAATAAGCGAGCACAAACGGAAAGGAAAACCCCTTTTTCTTTCCTTTGTCGAGCGAAAGTACCTTCGGCGAAAGCCAAAGTACGAATAAGCGAGCACAAACGGAAAGGAAAACCCCTTTTTCTTTCCTTTGCCGAGCGAAAGTACCTTCGGCAAAAGCCAAAGATATGAATAAATGCCCACAAAAGAAAAAAGAAGACCCTTTTTCTCAGTTTTTCCACCTTCGCACGAAAAAAAACAGCAAAACGCTTTGCCATTTACCGAAAAAGCCCTACCTTTGCACTCGCATTCGGGGAACACCCCTATGTGATGGCGAGGTAGCTCAGCCGGTTAGAGCGTCGGATTCATAATCCGGAGGTCGAGGGTTCGAGCCCCTCCCTCGCTACCAAAAGCATCTGCAATCGCAGGTGCTTTTTTGTATTTAACGTGACTCACGTTAACCAGCCCCTTATATATGCTCCCCATGCAAAATGAAAAAATGATGGTCGGGATGCAGGGGGGGGGCGACATCTGCATAGGCATTCTGTGCATATCGGGGCATGCAGCCGTTCGATATGGAGCTGCCGTAGGATGTGTCGCCAGAGAATCGGGATGGGTTGGCGAATATTCCTGCTTGGGGTGTATTGTGGCATTGGGGGAATAGCAAATCAAAGGTACTGCAGACAAAAAGTGTGTAAATACACAAAAAATGTATCTGCATGAAATTCGAAAGAGAACATTACATTGAAAAGTTGATAAGACAATAATAGGGCTGTATATATAGAAAAAACAAACGCACCCCTCGGGTCCGCCATCACGGACCCGAGGGGTGCCCTGCATCGTACCCGAGGGGTACGGTTCAATACTTATGCCACATTCTCCAAAAGAAATGCCATGTTCGGAACACAGGTTCACACAGCGCCTCAGCAGGGTAGGCGCGGACAAAACGCAGATTTCGTTTGATTTTCAGGAAGTATTTTGTTCCCATCCCATGATTTGTCAGCCCCGAGTACTTGCCAAAGTTTCCGCCCTTGATGATTTCCTCCAACAGCAGTTTGCCTCGCCACTCATCCGCAGGAACAATGAACAGACACTCCTCCAGTCCCATCGCCTCGTGCAGCACCCACATCACAGCCCCAGCAAAGTGGTACAGATTCAGATGCCTTAATGTATCCACCATACTTCTGTTGTCCGTCGTCTGTTGTCTGTTGTCCGTTGTCCTCAATAGATAATAATAGTCCATCATCTGCCGTAATCCGATTCCCTCATCAAAGAAGTGGTGCATCAGATGAGACAACTGATAAATCACATTGAACTCCAATGTCGGAATGGCAATTTCACCTAATTCATCAGGCATTACCACTGTCACACATCCATCAGTTATATGTTTTCCGAACCATCTTTGCAGCCTCTTATTGTAAAAAGGATTATTCATAGAACAAGGAATAACATGAAATTCAATCTGTATTCCCTCTTCTTGATATTCTATATGGTGGTAATGATGACCAGTTACATCACCTTTTGTCTTTATATATTCGTAAAGAATCTTCCTATTAGTTCCTTTTACAAACACATCAATATCGCCAGGCATCCGCTTATAAGGGTCTGGATACATCAAGGAATTTCCTTGCCCTTTCAATATACACCCTTCAAACCCATTCTTTCTTAGATGCGCCAAAACCTCAGCAGTTTTTTTATACAATTGGCCATTTCGTCTCCGTATATTTTCAGATGTCCCACATGCCTTCAAAACAATATCTCTTGGCACTTTCACTTCTCCAGGCATTTTATTCAAGCCAAACATCAGTACACCCAACAATGCCTGCTCCTTCATAAAATCAAACAACCCGTTCCAATCCATCACATAGAATGAATCAGGAACGGGTGCTGTATCATTAATACAAAATCTGACAAAATCAAAATAATTTGATATGTTTACAGCAATATTCTTAGCCATTAAAGCATTGGTTCAAAAAAATCCTTTTATCTTTGCCCACTTAAAGTCATATTTTGACATGAGAAGTTCTTGTTTAATTCAAAGACTTTTGCATTGGTGCGAAAAAAGATTAGCTTTTATAGACGAAAAGTTAGGAGGCCTGAGTAGCACACAGATGCAAGCAGACAGATGGGATAAAGACAAACTTGATTAGGTCTTTTTCATCTGGATGAATTTTGCTTCAATAAACTGAGGCACCTTCCACATCATTTTCATGATTTTTGTCGGTATAGGACTAAAGCCATGACTCTTATACATCCTCACGTCTTCATCCCACATTTGTTTCCGTTTCTTACTATCGGTTGATAGTCCCCCCATCCTCATACGGATGATTTTGCGTTTCATATAGTGGACTTTCAGTTTGGCCTCATACAAATACCGCACCAGCAAATCTGAATCTGCCGCAATCTTAAAAGATTCATCATACAGTCCCTCTCTCATCATCACATCACGGCGTATGTAACAGGTTGGATGCAAAGGCAACCATCCGCATCTCACCTTCCAGCGATGATACGCCCCTCCTCTCCAGTGTCGTACTATCTTGTCCGTCTTGTGATAATCCACATAAATGCCATCACCATACACAAAATCCGCCCCCGTTTCCTCAAAAGCCTTCACAACGTCCGAAATCACATGACTATCATAGAGGAAGTCATCAGAATGCACTAAACCAATGAACTCACCCGTCGCCATTCGGATACCCTTGTTGATCGCCTCATACATTCCGTGGTCAGGTTCTGAGATATATTTAAAATTGAAAAGAGGATGAGCAACAGCAAACTCTTCCGTCTTACATCTCACCATTTCCTTCTGAATCGCATCGGAAGAAGCATCTGTACTCGCACCATCCACCACGATATATTCTATCTCTGGATAGTCCTGTGCCAACACACTTTTTATCGCTCCATGAATAGTTGCCACACGATTGTAGCATGAGGTGATGATTGATACTTTCATTCTGTAATGATTCTCTCTTTTTCTTTCACACAAGGGTTTCCTTTATAAATCATATATGGTTCAGTATCTTTTGTGCAGACAGCACCTACAGTCAATATCGAGTGGGATGCAATTCTGACACCAGCGGAGACGACAGCCTTAGCTCCGATCCATGCCCCATCCTCGACAATAATCGGGGCATTCCTATATGGGAAATTTACTTTTGAATAATCATGATTCCCTGTAATCAACAATGCTCCTTGTGAAATGCAGACATTATTGCCTATCGTTACACAATCCAAATTGTCAATCCAACAATTTTCTCCTAACCACACATTATCACCAATAGTTAACTTCCATGGAAACTTTATGGTAACATCATTTTTTATCACTAACCCTTTTCCGATTTTAGCACCAAACAAACGTAATAACAAAACCTTAATATTCATAAAAGGATTCCAAGATGCACGAACCAATAAAGCATTTACAAAATACCACGAAATATTTTTAATAAGAGTTGCTCCTTTGGGGAAAGTTCCAATAGAAAATTGGTTCAGTGCAACAGATTTATTAGTCAAACAATTTTTCATAAAGATTCTTATACAACGTATACACTACATCTGTCCTATACTCTCTATAAACTTTTTCGTAACCTAGTCGCCGAATCTGATCAGCTTCTTTTTTATGATTTAAAACCCATTTAATCTTTTCAACAATATCATCTACGGACTTTTCTCTAACAATCAAGCCACACCGTTGTCCGTCACTATTAGTTAACATGTCACCAATTGCAGCACGGTTTGTTGATAGGACAAGCTTACCAAGACTCATCGCCTCTAAAATAGAAATAGGAAAGGCCTCCCAAGGGTAATATGTCGGCAAGGCAAGAATGTCGACAGATTGCATGAAACGAATAGCGTCTTCATTGGATAATCTTCCTTTTAAAAATATCCGTTTGCCTATATTCTGACCTGCTAATGACTTTATTTTGCTAATTACTTCCTCATCACCGTCCCCCACAATATACAAACAGACCTTTTCGTCAATTTCACAAATAGCTTCCACCAATTCCATTAGGCCTTTACTTGGAATCAGATTACCTATAAAGGCTATTTTTTTGTACTCACTGGGATATATGACAACGTCTGATAGAGCCTGGATTGAATTGGGAGTTAAGAATACCTTATTGGCCAAGGGACTGTAGCTTTTCAGTTTCTTTTCTGAACGTCGATCCAACACCCAAATTTGATCATACAGGCACATCGTTTTCTTCAGGAACCACCCAACAGCAGGTCTCTCTAAATCTTCAGAAATACATCCATAGTGACAATGCATGATGCTTTTTATATGATATTTCTTACATATTTTTGCTATAACATAATCTCTAAATGTACCTATACTTCCACTTGTTGTTGTATGAAGAATGTCTATATTTTCATTCACTATCGTCTTTTTAACTTCTTTTCTAATTTTTTTCAACTCAAAATATCCTGCGACTAATCTACTTTTCAAACTGTTTTCTTCAAATTTTCGTCCTTTAACCACTCTGTCTACTGGGAAAATATGATAATTAACATAACAAAATGTCTTTACAAATTTTCTTGACCAAGAAGCAATGCCACCATTACCAGTTAATAACGTAAGCAAAAGTATATTTCTCATTTTATCAATGTGTTAAAAAATTAATTCACATTTATTAATGGCTGAATGTTCTGAAATCGCGAACAAATAGAATGCGAATAGTAAGTATAGGGCAATAAAGCCATATTTTTCCACCCTCCCAATTCTTTTCGCTACATAAGGAATAAAAATGCAATCATAACAAGTGAAATACAATATCAAACGGGGGATGATTTGACCACCTTCCTGAAGAACTGATATGAATGCGAAAGAAGTGGACAAACACAGTATTTTATATAGTAAAAGCCATTCTGCTTCATTCTTTTTGTATGGTAACACGTATTTTGTCGCTAAAAACCATACAGGCAGATAGAAAATTATTGTTCCAAATGAATTTGTACTAGCTTCATTAATATATTTCTGATACCCTTCTGTATTCTCAACAAATATGATTGATGCGACAGATAGCGAGTAATATAACACAATAGTGAACACAAACACATAGAAAAAAAAACAATGGTTAGTTTTAACAAATATAAAGCCAATTACAATAAGTAATAAAATAGCTGTTGGATGAATAGAATACGAAATAGCAATTATTAGCAATACACATAATAGATATTTCAATTTGTTGGTATTTATATATTTTACGAGTAGCGGAAATGCAACTAGGGCAATAGAGACTGCGGCATGTTGACGAAGCACAAATGTACTCTGTATGAATCCCATAAAATACAAAAGACAAGAGAACCAAACTATTGGCGAGTATTTCTTAATGATGTAGAAGTAGGGTAATGATATTATGCAGCCCATCACGAACTGGAAATAATATTCAGATACAGAAAAAAAGCCAATAACCTTGTTTAGCAGATAATACCCATATTGCATCTTATAATAGTAAGAATTTGCAATATAATAATTTGAATTATCTGATGCAATATATTTAAATGCAGGAATATACGCATGTATATCATCCATAATTCGCCAATTCTTGAAGGTATGAAAGAATATCACGGAAAAGAATGTAATGGCGATATAAAGCCTGTTCTTGGTATTCTTTTTAAAACCACAGAAATTAACAAACAGGAACAGTATTACTAAAACAATTAAGTTAATTAGCAAATATGGCATGATCATCTGTTACTCTATTTTTTATTATTTTTGCAGGAATACCTCCGACTACACAATTATCAGGAATATTTTTTGTTACAACAGCATTGGCTGCGACAAACACATTAGATCCTATCTCTATTGAGCCGAAGGCCTTGGCACCTGGGCCAAAGGCTGTGTGATCTCCTATTGTGGGCCTTGCTTCTTGACTCTCTTTATTACCAATTAACACTCCAGAGTTAAACCCACAATAATTACCTATTCTTTTCGCATTAAGAAGAACACCACCCCCTCCTGAAAGATGCATGATTCTTAACCCATATCCGCATGTGTTCACAGGGATATAGATGTTGTATTTGTGTCCCAATCTTAACAATTTGAAGTAATAGGTATAATAAAAAAACTTATGAACAAAACATTTTGACATATTGTTTTTGTGATACTCACACATTCTCATACATTTTATATATCTATACGCGCACGCATTTTCTGCCCCCCCTAGTAAATGTACCAAATAGTATAAATATCTTTCACAACCATTTCTTTTGGCATCTTCACGCAGAAAAAAAAGCAAATCTTTTTTAGTCTTTATAAACATGACTTTCATCATTTAGAGTTCTTGTATCAATTTTTCGTATTTTGAAAGAAAATTTTGGCGAGAAAACATATCAATTGCCTTTTTTCTATTCCGGTTTGACATTCTTTCTCTATCTTTTTGATTCATCATTATAAAACAAATGATTTTGTCAGCTATATCATTTATATCCATTGGATCAAATAAGAATCCATTCTTTTCGTTTTCTACTATTGCAGGATTATCACAAACATTGCTACAGATGACGGGCAAGCCGCAACTCATGGCCTCGCAAAGAACATTTGGAAATCCTTCATAAATAGAAGGAAGACAAACAGCATCAAATTCTTGATAAACAGGAACCATATTCAAGGTCTGTTTCTTAAAGGCGAAAGCACCCTCATCCATCTTCAACTCACTCATGAGTTCATGGCATTTCAAAATATATTCACCATCTGTTCTACCATACCAAACAACACTTACATCATATTTTTCCCTTACAATATTTATCGCTGATATGAAATTTAACACATTTTTTTGTTTGCAGACCCTGCCAACACCCAAAATTAGGTATTTCCCAGCGGGTTTAATGGGGCATTTTTGAGGGACAAATAAATCAGTATCCACAAAATTCGTAATAGTAACCATTTTGCTTTGTAACATCGGGAAATTGTCCTTAATAAAAGATGTCTGTGTGTAGGAATTGGGAACAATTTTGTCTGCGTTCTTATATAAATAGAACTTCAGTTTTTCTTTTATTCCCAATAGTTGAGTAGTATTCCTCTCTGAGACTATTAGTTTAAATTTCTGATTAAATATATGGCATATACAAGCCAGCATATTAGGTGTATCCAGATACGAAATAACAACATGGGGGTTGAATTCCTTTATATAATTATAAATGATAAAAAAACGTAAGAATTTATTCTTTGCCAACCGCTCATAATGATAATTCACATTATTCTCTTTTAATACAGGAAGATAGAATGAATGGTCATGGTATGTCAGCAAAGTGATATCATAACCTTCTTTACTCAACATTACTGCTAAACCTACAATTTGCCTTTGAGCTCCTCCTGAGATAAGACTATCTATTAATAAAAGAACTTTTGTCATACGAACATCTGTTATTTTACTGAACTTTCGGGAGTTAAAGTGGAAATTAAAATGGAAGAAGACAAGAAAACAAGAAGATAAGCAGACAAGGAGACGAGACGAATGTTATGATAAGCGGCAGAAACGTCAGCATCAGTAACGTCTTGTATTCTCGTATTCCAAAACCCAAGTGCTTAACTCCCTATTTAACTTCATTTTATAACTTCAGAAACTTAAATTATTTTATTTGTATTTTTCTATATTTCGTGGCAATCGAAGAGATTCTCCAAACTTGTAATCCCATTCCATTGGCACGAACGGCATCATACCACTCCAATGGAAGAAAGTCAACTCTCCAAAATATACTCTTCCTGAAATATTATATAAATCAACGCGAATATGAGGAAATCCTATCGATAGTCTTTCTGCAATCTGTTTCATTAACTCGAAATTTTGAGGTTTTTGGGGAACAACTGGATTATTTGGATGACCATTAGTAAAAGGCAAATGATTCCATTCCATATCAAAGAAGTCAAATTTTGTATCTGTGTCCTTTTTAAATCTGTCTGTAGCCACAAATAAATATTTGGGTTTACTATCGAAGCAGAAGAATTTGTAATCCATCAATTCACCACTTTCATCTTCCATATATTGCTCTGCTATAATTCTACGTGGTACATTCTTATACGGATACTCTCTATTCTGGATGAAATAAGCACGTTTCAGTCCCTTGTGCATCTTCTCTCTTGCTACATTTATGTCCAGTTTTGATTTGTCACGGCAGACGACAATACCACCACTGTCGTGCGTACATTTTAGTACAAACCGATTAGGTAACTTATCAAAGTCTATTTCTTCGGCCGAATTGTAAACAGCCAGTGTAGGAATGATGTACTTCTCACCGATAACGCCAGCCACATATTCCTTTGCTGCTACTTTGTCCACCATTTTGGTGTATTCTGGATGCCTATCATTTAACTTCAGCCATTGGAGCCTCTCCGAAAAGGTTCTTGGATTATCCAAATTCAAACGATACCCCATGCGGAGAGGGAAAAGCATTTTTAAAAATATTTTATCACTCTTAATAAGAGGAGCTATTTGATATAGCAACCTTATGCCTATCTTCCGACAGATTTCCTGTATTTCCATTATACTATTTGTTGTTTTTGCGAGTTTTGAAAAATACTGTAAATCGTTTAATAATATAATATGCTTCTTTTTTATACGCTAAAAGCGTAATTAGGTCTAATAAAAGCACTGAGCAGACGATATATATCATATTCAAAGTAATAGACGGAATGACTAGAATCAGTATCATCAAAATTATCCCAACAATGCTCTTTCTATATGATTTAATAGAATGATAATATTTTTGTCCCCAATATGTATTAAGCGAGTATAGTATAATCCCCGAGACAGCATTTGCAATAGCTGCTCCCATAAGTCCCAATGGTTTTATAAGCAACAGGCAAAGACCTATATTTGCAAAAACAGATACAATATGGGTAATTAGATTAATCTGATTTTTTTTTGCTAATGCGATTCCCTTGTCAGTGGTTTCCATAATAAAAGACAAAGTTGGCAAAATTAATAGAAGAGAGAAAAATGATTTACTATGATGAAAATCAGTGCCAATCACCAAATATATTAAATCACGTGAAAACACAAAGATAGATAAAATAGCTATAGTAAGGACTATTAAATAATCATGTACTCTCGTGATTTTCTTTTGTTCCGTTATGTAATTTTTATATACAAAAGCCGACCAATATGTGGAAAAGCCCCCCTTTATTGCACTAAAAATATGTACAAACATTGCTGTCGAAGAAAAAATTCCTAGCGCATAATGACTAATGACAGAACTAATTAATTGCTGGTTTACATAAGTGTTTAGATATGTGATAATATATGTCGGAGCACAAAATAGGGCAAAACGAAAATACTCCCCATATCCTTTTAGATTTATAGAAAAACGAGCATGACCATTAATATCTTTAGGATAAAACTCTTTCTTTTGGAAATACAAATATACAAAAAGAACTAACAACATCCCGATTGACAATATAGATACAATGCCAACAAAGGATGCTGTAAAAAATGCTGCAAATATTAGAAGAATACGAGATAGACTATTGCTGAGAATATTTTGAACTGTATATTTCCTTGTTTGAAAGGACATTCTGAATGATATATTCAGCATTCTTAAAGATAATTGGCAGAAAGTGTAGATAAAAAGCACCCCAATCAACAATCTACTCGGTATTCCAAATACAAAATTCGAAACCGATCTCCCAATAAAAATTGCAAACACGACACCTACAAAAAAACTAACAGATGCCGTCAGTACCAAATTCTTATATAATAATTGATTTCTTGTGTCTGAACCTGGGGGGTCATTATAGAAACGTATTAACGCTCCATCCAGTCCCAAAGACAACATGTATATCATAACACTTGTTGCTGAGAAGAATAAAGAAACAAGGCCATATATTTCTGGTGAGAGAAGCCGTGTCGTTATTATTACAGAGAAAAAGCCCAGAAACAGATTCATCCATGTTGATACAGAATATTTGGCTATTCCACTTACAAGATTTAAATTGCTATTCATGATTATTTACAGTGGCAATATGAACTTTTAAGTACAGTTCCGATTTTCTCCTGATACCTTTTTATTTCATCCTCAATGCCATATATATTCTTATCAAATAAACTCACGACTTTTTGTTTATGCATAAAAGGCCAAATCACTTTTTTGACTCTAAAAGCCTTACAGAAAGAATAAAAGGGAATGTTGAGCCAATACATAATGGCGTTTCCGAAACCATCAACGTTGCAAATATTTAACCTATTGTAATTTCCATAATCAAAATTAAAGCCTTGATATTCACCCTTTAAAAGCTTCTCACAAATATCAGCAATCTGACGAAATGCAGGTTCTGTGTCAGTCTTACCATAAAAATATTCCATTCGTTCAGCTGTAATTGGAAAATCAAACTGATTATTTGATATTGAATTCTCAAAATCTTCATAAGTCTTTAGTGATTTTACATCTGAAAGTATTGACACCTCAAGATTATGTGGTATCTCTATAGGTCGCACAATATAGCAAGATTTTTCTGCATAGAACAAATCTGCAATAGAAGTGCTATACCAATTGTAAGCTTTATCGGCAACTATTGCCCACTGTCTCATGGAATAATCACCTATCACTTTAAAGTTAGGTGTTCTTTTTGTTATCTCAAAGAATATTTGATGAGTCTTCTCGGCTGGATGAGGTCTATAAATAAACGTCTTATCTGGAAACTTTAGTGCCGCCGCCTCAAGCCATACTGCCACTTCTTTTAATGTTTCATCGCTCAGTTTGTTAAAAACTCTTGCTGTAGGACTCAACATTTCATATCTTACAAGTTCTTCTTCTGTACGATTTGCATATGAAAACGAAGAAACAAACAGAATCCATTCAGAATTCGGGTCTAGGTTAAATTGTCTTGCTATTTTTTGCTTTGTCAGGAAATAGTTAGTAAACTCTTTTCTCATTAAATCCATTGACATTGAGCCTGTCACATGTATATTCGATTCTGGAATTCCTACACTTCTATACCTCGATGCTTGATCTTCGCCCCATGCAATGTGATGAGCAAATTTAGCCTGACCTTGGGGATTATGAATGTCATCTTCTTTAATACTAGTTCCTAAAATCTGCTCATATTGCAAATCGACTATATTCTTGTTACTCAACCAAAAATTCTTTGCGAATCCTATAAGTTGCTGTTCATTGTAAAGATGAGGAACAACCAACACTCTAGGCTTTATAAAATACTTGAAAGGCGAACAAATATTTCTAATTTTTACCTCATACCCTCTCAACTCCAACTCTGTTGCTAAAAGGGCGCAGTTCTCAATCTCTCTACTACGACTTTCATATAATATCAAAATATCAGTCATCGCCATTTTTTTTTATAAATGTCTCATTAAATCTTTTGCTTTTTCATATTCTTGTGGATTACCAATATCTATCCATGTCCCATTCAATGGATAACGAATGACTGTCTTTCCCTCCGCTATCAATTTCTCCACCAAATCTGTGGCATTAAAGAATTCGCCATCAGGAATCTCTTCCAAAGCGCGACGTTTGATCAAATAAATACCTGCGTTGGCATAATGATTGTATTGTGGCTTCTCCAAGAGTCCCTTAATATTACGACCTTCCAAATCAAGAATGCCGTAAGGGATACTCACATTGTAAGGCACTGCAGCCACTGACATCTCAGCCTCATGTTGTTGGAAATGAAGGAAGAAATCCTCATAGTCAATATTGGTGAAGAGGTCGCTATTCATGACCAATACCGTGTCATTGAAAAAATTCTCCACAAACTTCACGCTACCAATCGTCCCTAAGAATTTGGGTTCCCGAACTGTCTTCACCTGTACTCCATTTCGTGGTTCATGATAATGCTCCTCTATCTGTTCCTTCAGATAATTGACTGTGACTGAGATATGACTAACACCGTAGGAGATTAGTCTGTCCACATTGTGATCTATAATACATTTGTCGCCCACTTTTAACAGAGGTTTAGGAGTTTTCTCTGTCAATGGTCTGAGCCTTTCTCCTTTTCCCCCTGCCATCAGAACAGCATCGATCGGCAGTCTCGTCTTAAACCTCTGCAAATCTATTATCTCAACAATATGATTCTCTTTATCTAAAACTGGAACCAACTTCATTTGCATTTTTTTCTGATGCCGAATCTCTCGCACATTCTCTATGTCATCAACATGCATGAATTTGAAATCGCGATGCATCACAATGTCTATCGTGTCACTGACCGAAGCACCTGCTATCAAAGCCCTGCGAGAATCACCGTCTGTGAGCGTACCAACCATACGGTCCTGCTCATCAACAACAAAGAGCACCAATGGGCCAAGCCCCAGACTATTAATGCGTATCAGGGCATCCATCAACCTTTCATGCTGATTAATAATATACCTCTGTTCCATCATAGCAAATCTTCCGTTATGATTAATTCAGCCAATTTCCAGTCAATCATATTATCCAAATCAACAGAATGCAAATCGTCCATCACATACTTTATCCGTCTCGTAAACTTTCCCAAAGGCATCTTCTTCAAACTTTCAGGATTGATGACATAGATGGCTCCATTATATTCGTATACTTTGGGAACATCCTGTCTCCTCGTATAGAGTCCTTCTCCTTTGGATATGTGAAGAAATCCTTGCGAATCCTCCTCGAAGCAATTGTAATAAGGATTAGATGATGTTTTTTTTACGGAAACGACCATGTCTATAGATGATGTATATAGTTTCAGTGCTTCTCTCACGTGCCCGGCTGTTCGGAAAGGAGAGGTGTTCTGCAACAGAATAACATTATCATAACGCTTGCCTTGCTTCTCATAGTAATCGAGAGCATGGAGCAACACTTCATATGTACCAGCGGTATCCGTGGCCAATTCTGCAGGACGGATAAAAGGCACTCTCAACCCATAATCCTCCACACATTGAACAATCTCCTTGTCATCGGTGCTGACACAAATATCCTCATCATCGACTATCTGACGAGCCACGTCAATTGTATAGTGAATCAGCGGTTTTCCATTCAGAGACTTGATGTTTTTATGGGGTATCCCTTTGCTACCACCACGAGCCGGGATAATGACTAGTGATTTCATTATAAATTGTGGAAATGTTTCTGAATAATATTATCAAGTGGACAGGTACTGATGACCTTCAAAATGGCATCACAAGTCCCTTCTTTGTAATAAGGATTATCAATAATCTTATGCCCGTATGCCACCACCATCTTCAAACCCTCCCTAATCTCTTCTTTAGAATACCCACAATGAATCACGCTGTCAGCAGCAATACGCCCTTTCTGGCGGTCACCAATATCCAGTGTGGGAATTCCAAAACTCGGTACTTCAATGATACCACTAGAAGAATTACCAATCACTGCAGTCATGTGTTTCAAGGCTGAGAAATAGCGTCTCTGACCTAATGAAGGGATGAACATGCATCTTCCTTGGTTCTTATCGACATACTCTTGGATTCGCTTGATGATGATCTGCGAGTTGGTGTCTGAATTGGAATAGGTGAAGATAATATGGTGGTCTTGATAATCATCCAATGCTTCCAACAAGTTCAACACCTGCGTTTCCGATGACATGTTGGAAAGCGTAACTGGATGGTAAGTGCAGAGGAAGCACTTGTCTGAAATCATGAAGTTCAAACTCCGCTCTATTTCCTCCTTGCTCATGACGTCATTCTTCAGTACATTCTCTACACCCAATGCTCCTACGTTAAAGACCCTGTCGGGCTGTTCTCCCAACTGTATCACCCTCTTTCGATAAGCCTCAGTGGAAGTGAAATGCAGATGGCTCATCTTGGTGATGGCATGACGGATGGCATCATCAAAAGCGCCTTCAGTTATCTCTCCTCCATGAAGGTGGGCAATGGGAATCTTATAAATGAGTGCAGTTGAAGCCACTGCCAGCATCTCATAACGGTCACCCAATATCAGCAGCAAGTCTGGCTGCAAGGCATCAAAAGCATCTGCAAAACCACTCACACCTCTACTGATAGCCTTCGCTGTGGTGTTGGCATTATCTGGTGCCTCATCATCTGCCATATATACTTTGTAGTCAATGGTAAATCCGTCTCGCTCAATCTCCTTATAGGTCTCACCCTGAAGTTTTGAGAGGTGCTGGTTGGTGGCAATGACTTGAAGGGTCAAGTCCGGGTCACTCGTGATGGCTGACATCAAGTTCCTCAAAATGCCATACTCAGCACGGCTGCCAGTGACTACGCAAACTTTACGTTTCACAAATTGAGAATTGAAAGTTGATAATTGACCATTAAATCTCTAAGAGTTCTTCTTCAGAGAAGTCACGCGATGCTGTTTGACCAAGCACTTCTTCCCAGCGCATGGGTGAAATACCATTGCCGGGGCGTTTCACAGTCAGGTTTTGTTCTGTGAAGATTTCACCTGCCTTAATACCGCAAGCAGCGACGATGCTTTTGCGGGCAATGGCGATGTTCTTACGCTCACTTTCGCTCACATGCTTGATTCCATCGCCGCCAACAGCCTTTTCGATATTGCGGATGGCACTCACCATTGCTTTCAGTTCATCTGGTTCCAGACTGGCTTTATGGTCTGGACCTTCCATATTGCGGTCAAGGGTGAAGTGCTTTTCTATGACTGTCGCACCTAAGGCTACTGCCGCAATGGGCACCTCTATCCCCTTCGTATGGTCACTATACCCCACTTCAACCTTAAATTCATCCTTCAAGGCAATCATTGCCTTCAGGTTTACATCCTCAAAGGGGGTTGGGTATTCGGTGTTACAGTGAAGGATGGTTATCTGCTCTCTCTTGACGCCAAACTTGATAAGCACATTCATGGCTGCACAGATGTCATCCATCTCACACATGCCCGTGGAAAGGATGACAGGCTCGCCATATTGTGCAATCTTCCTGATGTAAGGGAAGTTGGTGATCTCCCCTGACGGTATCTTCCAAAGACCCATGTGGAGGAAGTGGAGATAGTCGATGCTATCCATGTCGAAGGCTGTGGAAAAGAACTTGATGCCTTTCTGTTGACAGTATTGCATCAGTTCCTCATGGTCTTCTTGTGATAGTTCCAGCTTCTTCAACATATTCAGCTGGCTGTCATCCGCCTTGCTGCCGATGTTCCTTTTCTGATATTCCGCCTGCCTGGCAGACTTGGACACCAGTTTCTCCGACTTGAAGGTCTGGAACTTGATGATGTCGGCACCTGCCTCCGCCGCTTTGTCTATCAGCTGTTTGGCAACATCAATGGAGCCGTTGTGATTCACACCAGCTTCTGCTATGATAAGTACGTGATTTTTCAATTGAGAATGGATAATTGATTGTAATTACCTTACTTTGATTTTCAAGATGGCAGGATTGCCAGAATAGATACCTTTCTCTTTAATGGACTTTCTCACTAAAGATCCGGCACCCACAATGATATCGTCTCCGACAGTGATGCCATTAGCTAAGACGGATTGGCTTCCGATGAAGCAGTTGTTGCCCACCTTGCAGTCGCCATTGACCATTGTACCTGTGGATATATGGCACTGGTCACCTATCACGGCATCATGCTCAATATTGGTGAAGGTATTCAAGATGACATTGCTGCCCACCTGAGCTCCTGCATTGACAAAGGCATGGTGCATGACTACCGTTCCTTCACCGATTTTGGCATATTTGGACACATGGGCAGTAGTGGCAATGACTGTTGCTAACTTGCCGCCCGCCTCTTTTACCTTATTGAAGAGTTTGATACGGACTGCAGGGTTCTTGATAAAACCCACGGTGATGACAAACTCTGCCTTATCCACATAGGAGGGTATATCATCATCTGTGCCGATGACTTTATAGGCAAGCACATCCTTGCCCACTTCCTCTGGCATATCCAGTATGCCAAGAATTTGGTAGCCAGCACTTTCTGCGACTTCAATCACAGACTTGCAATGGCCTCCACCTCCTATGAGAATTAATGGTTTCATTTAACTCTTACGCTGCTTGGAATATTCACCACTCTATCTGCAAACCATATAGTGTTTTTAAGCCCATCGTTCTCGCAGTTCTCAAACATGGGAAGACGGTTCATCAGTTCCCAGATGGGGCGCGTCATCACACCGTTATCATTGGTATATTCAAGGAAGTCCTGCTGCGCCTCCTTGTCCTTCAAGATGACCACATTCAACCAATAGTTACTCCTTGTATCTGGTGTATCGACAAAGAACTCTATTTCTGGAATGTCCTTAAAGAACTCTTCGTATGCCTGGGCGGTCTCACGTTTGCTTGCCACATACTCCTCAATATGCTCCAATTGGGCACAGCCCAATGCTGCATTGATGTTAGGCATACGGTAGTTATAGCCAATATGGTCATGCTTGAATTCCCAACGATGAGGAATCTTTGCCTGTGTCGTGATATGCTTGGCGTATACGCCCAGTTCTTCATCATTGAAGAGCATCATACCTCCACCGCCTGTCGTGATGGTCTTGTTACCATTGAAACTGAGAGCACCTACCTTGCCAAAGGTCCCAGTGTGCTTGCCTTTGTAAAGAGAGCCTATACTTTCGGCAGCATCTTCCACCAGTTCGATATGGTATTCATTGAGGACTTCCACCAGTTCATCCAAATGTACGGGATGACCGAAAGTGTGCATGGGGACACACGCCTTAACTCTCCGACCTGTGTTCTTATTATAGCACTCACCATTCTTCTGTTCCGAGTTCTTGGCAAGCCATTCTCTTACAGCGACAGGAGAAAGCCCCATGGTGTCTCTATCCACATCAATGAATACGGGATGAGCACCTATGTAACTCAGCGCATTGCAGGTGGCGATAAAGGTCAGTGCCTGTGTCAGCACCTCATCATCTCTTTGTACACCTGCCAACATCAGTGACATGTGCAGGGCATTGGTACCACTTACGCACACCACAGCACGTTTCGCACCTGTATATTTTGCCGTTTCCTCCTCAAAACGGTCAACGAACTTACCCACACTCGACACGAATGTGGTATCTATACACTCATTGAGGTATTTTTTCTCATTTCCAATGAATACAGGAACAGCAAGAGGCACAAAGTCCTTTGCTCCGTATAAATCATGGATAAAGTCTGTTATTTTTTTGTATTCCACCATAGTTATTTACTATTTACGGATTTACAATTTTACATCTTTTGGTCCAAGTTCTTTCCCTTTTCCTCATGCTCGAAGTTGGGGATAAACTCCTTGATAGCCTCCACGACCTGAGCCTTGGTGAAGTCTTCTTTGTGGAAAATTGCTTCAAGGTTCTCAAAGAAAGTATTTACCTCATCCATATCATGACGAGTTGTCTGCTCCACAACTCCTAACGCTTGGAAGCGTTGCATGTCTATCTTTTCACCAGGAACGTAGAACTCCTCGTAAGACTTCTCACCAGTTGTATCACTTTTGAAATACACCGTTGGGTACTTTAATGGTTCAGAGTTTAGGACTGAGAGTTTAGCGTCCGTTAAATCAAGTTGGGAGGCTTTGAGTTTTGCTTCAGCATCTGATGAGCAAGAGTCTTTCTCCATGCCATTGGCTTTCACAAAGTCATCACAAATGGAAGAGAAGGTGAGCATCTGGTCTTCGCCGAGTTTGGGGAAGAATACCTCACCGCCTTTTCCAAGGATACAGGCAAGCATGCAGATTTGACCTGATTCTTCGGGAGAAACAAAATAACGTTTCACATCTGATGGGGCAGCCAGTGGCTGTTTCTTCTGGAGCCTGTGAATCCATCCGTCAGGTAATGAGCCGTTACTGAAAGCCACGTTGGCAAAACGGGCTGTCGTCACCTTGAAGTATTGGTTATAAGCCATCACCAAATCTTCCATGATGCGCTTAGAGGCTCCCATGATGTTCACCGGGTTGGCTGCCTTGTCGGTGGAGACACAGAAGAAATGCTTGGGAGGATAAACGGTCAGCAAGTCCATCAACTTCTTCGCCTTGATGTCATTGTTCTCAATAAGAGCCTGCACAGAGTACTTATCCTTCTCAGAACGCACATGCTTATGAGCGGAGAAGTTGGCGACGATATCAAAACCTTTCTCTTCACGGAAGATTCGTTCAAAGATTGGGTCGGCGAAGTTGAGTGTATAACAACGGAACTCATCTGGGACATACAACCCTTCAGTGGAGCGCACATCTCGCACCAATTCTGCTAGTCCGTTCTCATTGAGGTCAACCACTACAACACTCTTTGGTTCAAAACGCAGCACTGCCTTGATGAAAGAGGAGCCAATGGAGCCTGCTCCACCGATAACGCATACCTTTTTGTCCTTGATTTCTTTGGTAAGCGTTTCTTTGTTTGCCTCTATATCAGCAGCGAACATGCTGACAGGGCGTTTCGTCACACTGTCAGATATGAATTTATCAAGATTAAACATCTTATACGATTTTTTCTATTGTTATATAAACAGCCGCAGACTTGCATCTTAAAGGAATAGTAAAATAGATGTAGTATCGTTGGCTATGTTGGAAGCCGAAGGATGAAAACAGACTACTGTCAACAGACAACGGCTATTTAATTGAAAGTTGAAAAGTGAAAGTTGAGAATCTTAACGAGTTGAAAGTTGAAAAGTGAGAGTCGAGAATTAACCGAAGGCTGACAACAGGCAACAGACAACAGACAACGGACAGAAGTTATCGAATTGAGAATCGAGGGTGAGATTGAAAAGCTGCGCCTGCCGCGTAGGTCGGCAGGGAGCAGCGGAAACTTATTGGAATTGGAGCTGAAAGAGCTCCTGGAGGTAGTGGTCTTCTTCGGTCATGGTGTCGTCTTGCCATGTAGACATGAGACAGTCGATGGCAGGGAGCAGATCCTCGTCTTGGGTCTCTTGGAAGAGGTGGACGAGGAGGGGTAATTGACAACGGACAACGGGCGACGGACAACGGACAATGGACGACGGACAATGGTTGTCGAATTGGGAGTTGGGAATTGGGGACTCTGCGGTTTCTGCCAGCTGGGGCAGGAGGTCGTAGGCCATGTCGGTGGCGCGAGCGAAGAGGTCGGGGTCGCGATAGCCGATTTGGAGGGCTACGAAGATGGTGAGGAGGAGGTCGGCTCGTGCCTCGAGGGTGAGGTCGGGGCGTTCCAGCTCTGCGAAGAGGCGAGTCACCATGCTCTGAGCTTCCTGTGCGTCAGCCTGATAGTCTTGGATGGCGTAGTCGTCTTGGATGTCCTCGAGGAGCATCTGACGATAGCACTTCAAGCGGAAGGCTTGCAAATCAGCTTGTGTCTCTTTCATCTTCAGTCGTTGATAATCTCGAAATCACAGGTACGGATGTAACCTGTGCCGTACTTCCCGAATTGTCCTAAATCGACGAACACTCGACGCTGGTGTTTCCATTTGAGGAGGGTTCCTTCCACTCCTTCAAAGACTCCTCCGACGACACGCACCCGTTTGCCTGACAGATATGCGGGCATCTGGTCCTGATCGATGAGTATGTCTTCATGACCTGACTCGATGATGCATCGGAAACTCTCGAATTGGCGGTCGGGAACTGCCAGATAGTCGTTCTTCCCTGTTGATGAGGTGGAGAAATGGTCGTAGAAAGGGGTGAATCCCGGTATGTTCTGCGCCTCTCGCACCAGTTTGCGGTAGTTGTCATAAGAGGAGCGGACAAAGAGCAGTCCTGCATGGACGGGCTTTTCTTCCACTTCCATGAAGGGCTTTCCGTCCACAATGCGACACACTTGTTTCTTGGTCACTGGCAAATAAGGTGTTATGCCAGCCTCTGCGCTCAAGCCCATAAGTGAGTCATAGACCGTTTTAGCCCTTCCGTAGGTGACTCTGGCGGCATACCACCGAACGGCAGCTTCCTCTTTTTTCTTCTTTAAATATAATAATGTGTCATTGAGGGGATGTCCCTGCAGCGCATTCTCTACCGACTGCCCATTCTGTGCATTGCTTGGAATGGGTGGCGTATTGGATATAAATCCTCTACCAAGTTCAGGTCCTGCCGCCTGAAGGGAAAAATCAAATTGGTTTGTTTTCAAACCGGCGCTGTCTTATATAGGAAACTCCATACATAAGGACATAAAAAAGCGTGAAACCTTCTGTTGTCCGTTCCACGCATGGAGGCTCTCGCATTGCCTATCGAAGTTGAACAGACAACGTTAGAGCTCACGCCGATATGAAAACATTTCTATACCAACAGAGCTACCACCCGCATTGCCACATATTGACACCTACGGATAGCAGAATGTTAGATGAAGATATTCACATCCCGGAGCATCTACCGCTGCTAAGCTCAAGACTTCGATATTAGGTAATTTGCGAGATTTCCTATGCGTCAAGAACAAAGCGTCAAGTAAACGCCTTCATTATGTCATTCCCTTTGACATATAGCCCATCCCAACCACCGGACTCATTCCAGCATCGGCGTGAACTACCTCCTCGAAAAAGAAGATTCATAGGACACCCCACTCACTTCTTCACCCACGAGGTCGGGAATTTGATGCAAAGTTAATGATTATTTTTACAAATCCAAAATTATCCGTAAAAAAATGCTCTCCGCCCTCTCATCCACCCCATCCTCAAGGGGGTGTTCCAGCGGTGCACTTTATGCCTCAAAAGAGGTGAGAGTCTCACCGATACCATAGGTAAGAGTCTCACCTGTACCATAGGTGAGACTCTTACCTGTTTTGAGGTATAAAAAGGGGCAATTTTCGGGTGGTGGCAGAAAGGGCGTTGGGAAAGAGGGGCGAAGGGAATAAATTTGCATGATTTTGAAAAAAAGTTGCATTTTTTTGTTTAATTTTGTGCCGTTCATTCGTTATAGGGATGAAGGGAGATGAAAAGCTGGGGAGTTAGTGAGTTTCTGAGTTCTTAAGTTGGAGAGTTTGCGATGCGAGCCACTTAGACCAAAAGCCCAAGAACCGAGAGCCCACAACTCAAGCCCCCCAGCCAAAAACTTATAAACTTAGAAACTCATAAACCCAAAGCCGACCATGATAAAGAACATTCTGCTGCTCTGCACCATGCTTGCCCCGCTTTGCGTTTCCGCACAGCAAACTTTAGCGGAAATCACGCACGGTCACCCGAAGATTGAGAATCTGATTAAGTATGCCGACTCGTTGGGCATCCACATCAGAAAAGGATACAGAATTTCCGACAGTGATTCGGGAATCAGATACGACAAGACTGTCAAGCTGGATTTTGTGCTTGGCGACACCCTACCCAACAGCCGCCACACTGTCCCCCATGCCACCTCATCACTTTTCTTAGACTCCATCCGCAGCACTTTCATGTCCCTCATCCCCAGTGCCTCAGAGAGCTATGCGAGAGAACACCACCATAACGGAACTGACAGCATCATTTATATCATGAACTTAGGAAACAGGGCAGAATCCAATGCCAGCACCAAACTCTTCCAAAGCTACACAAAAGGCAAGAATGGAAGCACGGCGTACCAGCATCCGAATGTGCCCGAAAACATCCTTTTCGATTACTATTCCGACGCAAATGGTCGCGAGAAAGGAACGCTGACCTATAGATACAGCCATGACCTTGCCCCAACCCAACAGCTGACATTCATCAACGCCCAAGAATACACGAAGAGACTGGAGAAGGTTTTCGACCGAGAGGACATCAGCCGGCATCACTTCTATTTCCGCAAAGACAGCACCTACCAAGCGGACTACCAAGATTTTCGGAGCTTATGGGCAACCACAGGCAATTGGTCTTCCGAATCCAACGCGACAGTCTATACAACAACATCCAAAGAAACAGCCTTCGAAATACTTCATGCCATCACAGAAACAACATGGCAATATCTCAACGAGCGCCCAAACGTCTATTGCAGGTTCAAGTCACCTCTGACAGACGCTCCCTTCTTCTGCGAAATATTAAACTCCTTTGCAGAAACAGAGAAAGGCAAATACCAAGATTTTTTCGTTCAGGCTTACGCTTTTGCGCTCTCGCCAGACTTGAGCGGCAAGCGTCATGATGACATGATTGCCACCTATTGCTTCATCATTTCCCACGCCAAGACCGAAGGTGCACCCGTCACCTACTGTTTCAGCGATTATCACAAACTCAAAAGCTGGATAAACGGCAAGAAAGTGTATCTTGAAGAAAAATAGAGAACAGATAGATATATAGATATAATGTGTGTCCCCCAATCTAAAACCAAACGAAACATGAAGAAATTAATCCTCACCCTCTGCGCCATCTTATTCACAGCAGGCATCTCCGCACAGGAAACACTGCAGTTGCGCACGCATAGCAACCCCAAGATTGAAGGTCTGCTGAAGTTTGCCGACTCTTTAGGAATACACATACAAAAGTATTCCTTTGACGGAGGAGAGCATTCACAGCATGCAAGACAGGTCCGGTTTACCTACTCTATTCGGGCCGATAAAAAATACCCTCTAACAGGAGATGCAAACAAAGACAAAAGCAGTCAAAGACTGAACAGGAATTTTTCCGACCGAAATGCCAATATGAAACTCTTGACAGACTCCATCCGACAAACATTCATAGCCCTCTCTGGCAACAGCCAAGAGAGTCACATGTGGGAGTATCATCAAGACGGGAAAGACAGCATGTCTTATGCGTTAGCCATAGACACTTTTAAGAACCAGAGACCGATAGATTTCAAGAAATACAATTCAATCTTATATTACGCCGCACCAGAAGTCATCACATTTCAATATCATTCGGATTTATCCAAAGAAACAGATATTCCATATAGCATCATTGGGAATGCCTTCTTCACCTACTCCCACACCCTTGAAGACAACATCCAGCCAAGCGCTCTTTTCGACACAAAAGCATACTGGAAAACGCTCAAGAAGATATTCGACAAGGAAGGGGTTGAGAAACAAAGACTCCGCATATACAAGGACAGCACCTATACTTACAACCCAACAGAGGTATGGGAAGGAGTCGTCAATGGTAAAGGTATCAGTATCAAACAAGAAATAATGATTTATAGAATGCAATCAACATCCTTGGCAAACAAAATCATTCGTGAGATTGTAGATGCAACTTGGGCACACTTAGACAAGCAACCTGGAGTCATTTACGAAATAGCAGAGACGGCAGGTTTCAACATTAGAGGGTTTAGCTACAGCACTGTTGTCGACATCGGGTCGTACGCTACTGATAGCCAAGAGCCACACTTCCACATTTCAATTAAAACAGACAGCTTTACCGGAGACTACCTCATTTTTGTCCGCGAATCTATTGGAAGGTGGTATTTCCTGCCCAAAGGATGGGAGATGCTCAAGAGCTGGAAGAACGGCAAGAAAGTGTATTACAAGAAGAAGTAGAGATGACACAAAAGGAGTTTGAACATAACGCTCTTCAGATGCGGGCAAAGGCCTTGGCTGTAGCACAGGGCTTCGGCTTCTCCGACGACGAGTCGGAGGATGTGGCGCAAGACGTGCTGCTGAAGCTCTGGGCCATGCACGAAAGCATCGAAACAGACACCCCCGTGGAGCGTCTGGCGAGCATCGCTGCACAGCATCAATGCATCGACCGCCTCCGATCGAGGCAGCAGCCGGTCCTCGGACTAACAGATGTCATCGCCCCTGAGCCGAGCCAGCACGAGGAGCTTGTATATAAGGAACTGGAGGAATGGCTCTTGCGGCAGATAGAGCAGCTGCCCAGCACCAACGGAATCATCCTGAGGATGCGGCAGCTGGAACAGAAGGAGCTGGACGAGATTGCAGCGCTGCTGGGCATCCAAAAGTCATCGGCGTCAACCCTGCTTTCAAGAGCACGGCACCAACTGCTGCAAGAACTTAAAAGGAGAAACAAGCAATGAACAAATACACACCCATCACACCCAAAGAAGTGGACAAGCTGCTCCAGCGATTCATGGACGGCACATCCACTCTGGAGGAAGAGGCACAGCTTGCCGACTTCTTCCGCACCCACCAAGTGACAGGCGAATGGAAAGCCTACAAGGAAATGTTCGAACTGTTCGACCAAGGGAAAGTCGCCCCAGAGAGCAAGAAACGCACCCGCTGGTGGAAGCCTGCAAGCATTGCCGCCGCCATAGCCCTGCTGCTCTCGCTGGCATTCTTCCTCAGCACCCGACAGGGAGAAACGCCCAAGCTGATGGCACAGGCAGACACCGTGAAAATTGCCCCGCCTGCCGAAACGAGCGAAAAGGAGGAACAGCCGCAGGAGCTGCAAAAGAAGAAGGAGGAGGAGAAGAACACGGAGAAGAAAGACACGGTGGATGCCGTGAAGGAGATTCACAGAATCACCCGACCGCCCAAAACGTACATGGCGAAGAATGTGACTGCACCAGCAAACGTGCCTGCGCCTAAAGAAGAGGAGGATGAGGACAGTGAAGCCGTAGAGCCAGATACGGTGGAGGTGCTGCCATCTGTTCCGTCTCATGTCATTGCCCAAGAGCTCTTTTCAGAAGCACCCATCCGAGACATCACCCAACCACTGGAGGAAGAGGCTGACGTGGCGGACTTAGACAGCGACATGCCAGAGATGCCAACAGAAGAAATGTCTGAGGGGGACATCTGGATGAACTTTGAAGGAGTGAGGCGCGAGATACAGCTGAGGGGCGAACGGATGATGAACGACCTTGAGCTCGCCATCAACCCGGAAGAAGACTTCTAACGATAGCGCAACAACAAGAATATTCATCTCTAAATTCTAAATGATATGACGAAGAGAAAGTACATCATCACTTTTGCGGTCACGCTGGCAAGCCTTTGTTGCGGTCATGCCCAGATGAACCCTCTGGCTGACAGCCTCTTTACCCATGTATTGAGTATGCCTTTTAGCAGTTCAGACTTCGACGAGAAAGGCATCTGTATCCGAAGAGGGGGAGTGACATACCATCTTGCCGAATTCAAGGACTCCATCAACTACAGAAACGTAGAAGAGCCGGAGAACGAACTGTGCGCCCTAAAGGAAATGTGCCACGCACTATCGAAAGAGGCGCAGAAGAGCTACATGTGGGAATTGGTTGAAAACGGCACAGACACGCTGATGTATCTCCTCACCCTGGACAACCCGTCAGGCAAAGAAACTATCAAATTGATGTACAGCGACAAGAATGTGCGATTCGAAACCTTGGATGAGGACGGGACCAGCGAACTGGAGCCTAAAGGAGCGTACAGCTTCGAGTACCACCTTGAGAACGGAGACAAGCCATCCAATTACTTCGTCGATGTGGCAGACATGACCCGACGCATCAAGCCTATCCTGAATCAAGAGGGCATTGAAAGCCACGACCTCTACATCAGGCATGATGGCTCATACCCTACTTCGAGCGAAGGCATGGATTGGGTTACTACTGCGCTGAACTACAAAACCCTTCCCTACGATTCAGAAACGCGAGGCACCGTCTATACCATACCCTCGAAAGAAATGGCTGATGAGGTCTTCCTGCAACTGCAAGACGCCATCAGCCAATACCTCCAAGAGCATCCCCGCACCCACTGCTTTAAGTATCCTAACAAAAGCTACGAACGCGAACGCTGGCAGTTTGACTTGATTCACAGCCGCTATTGGAATGGCTATTCAGAGCCTAAGAATAAGAAGAAGGGCACTATAGCTCCACAGGAGTACCGCATTACCTTTTATCCGCCTGGCAATAGAAGGGACGGCATCTGCCGCATCTTGGTACAACAAACCTGCGGAGACCTCTGGCTGCCTTCTGGCTGGCAGAAGATGAAAAGCTGGATAAATGGGGAAAGTGTCTTCTACAAAGAGCTGAACGAGTGAGCAAGCAGCATCCCATCGTCGGGTTGGCAACAAGGGAAAACTAAATGTCGCCTACATCCACCAGTCCGTTCATGACTGCATAGATGATGACTTCTGCCAAAGAGCGGGCTTTCAGCTTCTCCATAATGTTCTTGCGATGCGTGATGACTGTGGTCAGCCCGATGTTCAGCGTGTCTGCTATCTCCTTGTTGATAAGTCCTTTTGCCAGCAGCACCAGCACCTCTACTTCGCGAGAAGAGAGCTGAGGCTTCCCTGCTGCACCGGCTGGATGTTCACTCTCGGCTCTCATGCGAGGAGGGTGAGGGGCATTGGGCTTTTGCCCGTGTCCATGGCTATGCATGGCAAGGATGGACTTTGCCAGCGCTTTCTCGTCCTGACAGACATTCAGGGTCGGCACGCCTGCTATCTGCAAGTCGCCATTGACCAGCACGATGGAGCGTCTGGCGTTCTCGCGGAAAAAGGATGTATGTTCGAAGTAGATGCGCGATGCCACGAAATAATGCACAAACTGCCCATGGTCAGCAGCTTGCAGCTCTTCGAAAGAGATAAAGATGCGTACCTCCGCTATCGGGATGATGTCGGTCAGGATGGGTTGCAACCCTAAAGCCGTCAGGATGTTGGTGTCGACGATTGCTATCTCAAAATGTGGCATAGTGCACAAGGATTGGATGGGACAAAGGTAGCAAAAAAAGACGAAGAACAGGGCAACAAGGGAAAGAAAATGTTCCTTTTCAGCCAAAATAGCCCCACGCGACCAACAATTTTCCTCTTCTCATTTATTAAGTCCCCATTCTTTGCTACCTTTGTACTATGTTCAGCACTACCCTACTCGACTGGTTTGCCCTCAACGGGCGCGACTTGCCTTGGCGGCACACGAAAAATCCGTATGCCATCTGGCTGAGCGAAGTCATTCTGCAACAGACTCGCATTCAGCAGGGCATGGACTACTGGCTACGCTTCATGCAACGTTGGCCACGAGTGGAGGACCTGGCTGCGGCGAGCGAAGACGAAGTGCTGCGCGAGTGGCAAGGGCTTGGCTATTACAGCCGCGCACGCAATCTGCATGCTGCTGCACAACAGATTGCGGCAAACGGCTCGTTCCCTAACACTTTAGACGGCATCAAGAAGCTGAAAGGCGTTGGCGACTACACGGCTGCCGCCATCGGCTCCATTGCGTTCGGGCTGCCTGCGGCTGTGGTGGATGGCAATGTGTACCGTGTGCTGGCACGCCATTACGGCATAGACACTCCTATCAACACGACGCGAGGCAAGAGGCTTTTCACTGAACTGGCGCAATCGCTGCTGCCGACCGACCAGCCTGCCGCATTCAACCAGGCGATGATGGACTTCGGGGCGATTCAGTGCACTCCGGCCTCCCCTAAATGCGTGCTTTGCCCTCTGCAGGAATCCTGTGAAGCGCTTCGCAGCGGACGGATTGGCGAACTTCCTGTAAAGGAAAAGAAACTGACCATACAGACACGCCGCTTCACCTATATATATATACGTTGCCAAGGCAAGACTGCCATACGGAAGAGAGCGGCAGGAGACATCTGGCAAGGTCTGTGGGAGCCTGTGCTGACTGATGACTGCGGGATGCTGTCTGGGGCGAAACTGCTCCGCAAAGACGTGAAGCATGTCCTGACCCACCGCATTCTGCTTGCCGACTTCTATCTGCTGGAGACTGAAGCATTTCCAGCCTTGCCCGAGGGCTATATCTGGATAGATGAAAGTGAGCTGGACCAGTACGCTGTGCCACGTCTGATTGAGCTACTGCACGAGGCTGTCTTTTCAAATCCTCACAAATAAGGATTGTGAGATAAGGCAAAAAAACGTAACTTTGCAGCGCATTTGAGTTCTAACAACTTCAAACATGTACGACAGATGAACTTTTCAGGACTGATTATTGCGGCTACAACCTTTCTCGTCATAGGAGCTTTTCACCCCATTGTGATTAAAGCGGAATACTATGGCGGCACACGTTGCTGGTGGGCTTTCCTTGCAGCAGGCATTGCGTTCATCGCAGCCTCGCTCTTTACGGAGAATGACATCATCAGCCCTGTGCTCGGCGTTGTCGGCTGCTCATGTCTTTGGAGCATTCTGGAGTTGTTTGAGCAGAAGAAGAGAGTGGAAAAGGGCTGGTTCCCCATGAATCCGAAGAGAAGAAGTTGCTACAAGGGAACAGGCTCTGCACCCAATGAGAAGAATGAATAATCACTAAATAAATTAAAGAAAAATGAAAGCATTGAAGTATTTTGCCCTGATGATGATTGGTCTCTGCCTCATCACAGCGTGCAGTGACGACAACGGAAACGATGGCGAAGGCGATGGCGTGGACACTATCCTCTTCCACGAATTTACCGGCTACATCTATGTTTCATCCCAATATTTTGGCAAGGCTTATTACGGCAATGACGCTAAGCTTAGCGTCTGGACTGCCGGCGACCAATACATCGTGAAGTTCTCCGACCCTGTCTGGGGCGACGCCCAGTTTGGCTACGTGCAGTTTGGCGAGAATCTGCAAGGCACTGGCAACATCAAGTTCAACTATATGAGCTACAATGGCACATACCCAGCCATTTTGAAAGGCACCACATTGGCACCTGTCATTGAAATTCCCAGCGTGATGCAAGGATGCACCATCTATTTCCACGCAGGAGAGGCTTCGATGGCGGATGTGGCGGCAGGAACTTATAGCGGGACAAACACTGTTGTTGTGGGAGGCGCTTACACCTACACGGCGAACATGGCATATACCATCACGGCTAATCCCGACAGCACCATCACCATCGAGGTTCCTGAATACAAGCTCTACAACACTATTATGGGCAACCTAACTCTGGGCGCATACACCATCAGCAATATCGCTTACGATAAGAAAACAGAGACATTCCACCATGTTTACGGAGAGGACGGGCTTACCCAGCACTTCAAGGCTGTGAATGTGGATGAGGACGGGAATGAGATAGGCTCCCCAACCATGGATCAGGAATACAGCTTTGCCCCTAACAGCCAAATCGTTCTGGAGCCAGTTCCAGGTGGAGGCATCAAGATAGAAAACAGTTTCCAGCTCGGCAGAATGCCGTTCCCTATCGTTGCTACATTTGAGAAATTGAAGAAATGAGGCAGCTTCTTTTAGCATTGTCTCTGCTGCTGCTCTCTTCCTGTGAAGGTTTGTTTGACGACATCTATGACGCGCCCCTTGAAGAAGAGGCGGCGGGGAAAGAGCAGCTGTATATTGACGCCTCCAGCTGGACCGAATGGCATTACATTGATTTTGAAGCGATAGCCGACAGTCTGCAAAGCAACAGCCAGTACAATCCTTCAAACGCAATGGTAACGTACGCCATTCCAACAGAGGCTATTGAGGGAGACGGGAAGAGCGGCATCTACACCTATTGGTATGATGTTTTCGGAGCGGGGATTGCCAACCACGAGTTTCGCAGTTTCATGCCCACAAAGAAGCAAGAGGAGCCTGCCGCTTGGAGCATCGCCATACACAGAAACAACGTACGGACCAATGGCGGCAGTGTGCATGAGACATCCTACACGTCGATGAACGACCTGCCCGCAAGCAGCGAAGCTTTCAAGGACGCTGTTTTCGCCGAGGACGTGTGGAACGAGAAAGACGTGTGGACGGTACAGGATCGTATGCTGCAAGGACTGATTGGCAACCAAGGCATTCATATCAACCCAACGCTTTCGGCATGGCTGAAGGTGCATATACCGCCTGTGCCTCCTGTCTTCACGCTCAACAGCCATGTGTTTATCCTGAGACTGAAAAATGGCACTTGTGCTGCACTGCAACTGGAGAATTACCAGAATGCTGCGGGCAAGAAGTGCTTTCTGACCATCAACTACAAGTATCCGTATTGAAGAAATACTGTCAAGACCGCCCTATGCTTTTTCCACATTTGAGCAAATTCATGCTGCCCTTCCTTTGGGCAGGAGTTGCAGCTTTGTGCCATGCACAGACGGCAGACTCGACATTCCACCTGAATGACGTGGTTGTGACAGGCACTCGAACGCCCAAGCTGCTGAAGGATGTGCCCATACAGACCCGTGTCATCACGGCGAAAGACATCGAGAAAACGGACGCGACCAACATCGAGGACTTGTTGCAGCAGGAGATTCCCGGTGTGGAGTTCTCGTATGCCATGAACCAGAGGAAGCACATGAACCTCAGCGGATTTGGCGGTCAGGGGATTCTTTTCCTCGTGGATGGCGAGCGCATGGCTGGAGAGGCTATGGATGACGTGGACTTCACGAGGCTGAACATGGCGAATGTGGAACGCATCGAGATTGTGAAGGGGGCTGCAAGCGCGCTATACGGCAGCAGCGCCAACGGAGGTGTCGTCAACATCATCACGAAGGAAGGAAATGAACCTTGGTCACTAAACGTAAACGCACGGATGGGGCGACATAACGCCCAACGAGCAGGATTATCGTTTGGCACTAAGGGACAAAAGTTAAGAAACCTGCTGACCGCCACCTATACCTCTACAGATGAATTTGAGGTACACAATGCGGAGAACCCTGTCACGCAAGTGGTGACTACCATATACGGGGAACACACCGTGAATGTGAAAGACCAACTGACTTTTACGCCTACAGAACGCCTGAAGCTTACCGGACGGGCAGGGTTTTTCTATCGGCAACTGACCCGAACTGCTGACACGCCTGAACGATACAGGGACTTCAGCGCTGGTCTGAGAGGCTTATGGACCATTACTCCAAATGACCATTTGGATTTATCCTATTCGTTCGACCAATATGACAAGTCGGACTTCTACAAGATTACACACCGTGATGTGCGTGACTACAGCAATGTACAAAACATCGTCAGAGGACTGTACAACCACACATTCGACAACGGAAGCACACTCACGGCAGGGGCTGATTTCATGCATGACTATCTGATGAACAACTATCTGGAGATGGGGGACAAATCGCAGAACAGCGTAGATGCTTTCGTGCAGTATGACTGGATAGTCTCTGATGCATGGGAGTTTGTCGGAGCAATGCGCTACGATTATTTCTCCGATAGCGATGACTCTCAGATAACCCCTAAATTTACAGCAAGATACAAGCCGCTCTACAACCTGAACGTCCGTTTGGGGTATGGAATGGGATTTCGTGCACCTGCCCTGAAGGAGAAGTATTATGATTTTGACATGGTTGGCATCTGGATTATCAAAGGGAATCCCAATCTGAAAGCTGAGACAAGCCATAATTTCAACATCTCGGCTGACTACACGAAAAGCCGTTACAACTTTACTTTTTCCGCCTACTACAACGACGTGAGGAACAAGTTGACAACTGGCATCCCCCACTACTTGCCAGGGGATAACAAGCAGCTGTATCTTGACTATGTCAACCTTGACAACTATTCGGTATGGGGAGGGGAAGCTGCGGTACAAACCCAATGGAACAATGGGCTGAGTGCCAGATTATCATACGCATACACAAACGAACGGCACAAGAAAGACAAAGAGGGAAACACCATTAACAACCAGTACATTCCAGCACGTAAGCATTCCATTGTCGCTCGCATAGACTGGGAAAAACAGGTATCAAAAAACTATGGCATACGCCTGTCTCTGAACGGACGTTTTCTTTCCAAAGTCAAGAATATTGAGTTCGTTGATTATTATGACATTTCAAAAGGAACGAATCAGGTCTGCTACCCTGCTTATACGTTGTGGAAATTGTCTGCTGTACAAGAATTTGGGAAGGGCATCAAAGTGACCGCCGCACTTGATAACCTTTTCAACTATAAACCCAAGCATTATTACTATAACAGCCCACTGACAGATGGCACCAATCTGATGGTCGGCATGTCTATCGATGTCCATCGGCTTTTTTAGTTTGAAAATGTTCCATGCGGCACCATATATGACCGCATAACGCAGCGAGATGGCATTTCTGGTCTTCATCCTATCCTTTTGCCACTCAAATAAAAGAAAAATAGAACAAAAAGGCGGTTTTCTCATTGCTTTTTATTAAATTTGCATGTCTTTCGTGCCTTTCATCAAGGCGCGAACATCTTTTTTTGTACGATTAGAACTCAACAAAAAACAACAAACATATATGAAACAACTACTTCTCGGAGACGAAGCTATTGCGCTTGGAGCCATCAATGCCGGATTGTCCGGCGTTTATGCCTATCCAGGTACTCCGTCCACCGAAATTACTGAATTCATTCAGGCAAACAAGGTGGCTAAGGAACGAGGCATTCACAGCCGCTGGTGTACTAATGAAAAGACAGCTATGGAGGCTGCCCTCGGCATGTCTTATGCAGGCAAGAGAGCACTAGTGTGCATGAAGCACGTCGGCATGAACGTGTGTGCAGATGCTTTCATCAACAGCGCCATCACAGGTGTAAACGGCGGTCTTATCGTACTTGCTGCAGATGACCCATCCATGCATTCAAGCCAAAACGAGCAGGACTCTAGATTCTACGGCAAGTTTGCCATGATTCCTATCTTTGAGCCATCCAACCAGCAAGAAGCATACGATATGGTAGCCAGTGCTTTTGAACTGTCAGAAGCCATCAAAGAGCCAGTCTTGCTGCGTGTGGTTACTCGTCTGGCACATAGCCGTGCAGCTGTTGAAGTGGGAGAACCTAAGGCGGAGAATCCATTAAACATCGCAAAAGAAAGCTGGGTTCTTCTGCCAGGCATCGCTCGACGCAAGTACGCAGAACTGCTCGACAAGCAGGCTACAATGCTCGCAGCAGCAGAAGCTTCAGCATACAACAAGAAAGAAACTGCAAACGGACAGAAACTGGGCATCATCGCTTGTGGCATTGCTTACAACTACGTTAAAGAGAATCTCGGCGACAACGCCAACATTCTCAAGATATCACAATACCCACTGTCTGCTGAGGCCATCAAGCAGTTTGCGAAAGAAAACGATGCACTCATCGTGATGGAAGACGGTCAGCCCGTGGTTGAAGAGCAGATTGCAGGCATGGTCGGTGCAGACTACCCCGTCAAGGGCCGCCTGACTGGCGACCTCCCACGTACTGGCGAGCTGACTCCGGACAATGTAGCCATAGCACTCGGCAAGCCTGCGGGTTCTGCATTCGAGCCAGCAAAGAACATGGCAGGTCGTCCACCACAGCTCTGTCAGGGATGCGGCCACAGAGATGTATACACCGCTCTGAACCAGGTGCTTGCAGAGTACCCCGACTATCGCATCTTCGGCGACATCGGCTGCTACACTCTTGGCGCATTGCCTCCATTCAAGGCACTGGCAAGCTGCGTTGACATGGGAGCCTCCATCACTATGGCAAAGGGTGCAGCTGATGCAGGTCTTTTCCCATCGGTAGCAGTCATCGGCGACTCCACCTTCACCCATTCAGGAATGACAGGCCTGCTGGATGCAGTCAACGACAAGTCCAACATCACAGTTGTCATCTCAGACAATCTCACAACAGGCATGACAGGAGGTCAAGATTCAGCAGGAACCAACAAGTTCGAAGCCATCTGCCTCGGACTCGGTGTCGAGCCTGAGCATGTACGTGTGGTAGTACCGCTTCCAAAAAACATGCCAGAGATTACTCGCATTCTGAAAGAAGAGATTGAATACAACGGAGTTTCTGTCATCATTCCACGCCGCGAATGCATCCAGACTGCAGCACGCCACGCGAGGGAAGCAAAGAAAGCAAAGGAGGAAAACAAATGAAAAAGGACATTATATTGTGTGGCGTTGGAGGACAAGGAATCTTGTCTATCGCCACAATCATAGGAGAAGCTGCAACCGAGGCAGGAATCAACCTCAAGCAAGCAGAGGTTCACGGAATGAGCCAACGCGGCGGTGACGTGCAATCTAACCTCCGACTCTCAACAGAGAGCATCTACTCAGACCTCATCCCACAAGCCGGCGCAGACGTTGTCATATCAATGGAGCCTATGGAAGCGTTGCGGTATTTGCCTTACCTCTCCCCAAAGGGTACGATTGTGACTAGCAGCAAGCCTTTCATCAACATTCCCAACTACCCAGACCAGGATGCGCTGATGGCAGAGCTGGATTCTATGCCATCTGTGGTAAAGCTCGACATCGAGTCGGTTGCCAAAGACGCTGGCAATGTCCGCAGTGCCAACATGGTGCTGCTTGGAATGGCTGCTCCATTCATCGAGATTCTCTCCGTTGAACAGCTGCGTAATGCTATCACTGTCATCTTCGCCCGTAAAGGCGAAGCGGTTGTAGAGGCAAACCTCAAAGCATTCGACTGCGGAGTCGCTGCCAGCAAACGATAATCCTCCTTAATCCCCGAAGGAGGAAGCATCCCGCACATGTATCCGGATGCATTTAAGTCGGGGATTAACACCTAACCAGACCATCGCCCCTAACAGAATGGCCTCCCCTCACAGGGATGGGGCATAACATTATGATACACAATCCAGAGATAGAGTGCATGTCTCGCGAAGATATGCGTAAGCTGCAATCAGAACGTCTGCAAAAGACCGTAAAGACCTGCTACGAAAATGTCCCTTTCTACAAGAGAAAGATGGACGAGATGGGCGTAAAGCCTGAAGACATCAAGAGCATCGACGATATTGTCAAGCTGCCTTTCACCACCAAGCACGACCTTCGTGATGAATATCCATTCGGACTTCAGGCTGTCCCACAAAGCGAGATTCGCCGCATTCACGCATCATCAGGAACTACAGGAAAGCCCGTTGTCGGAACCTATACAGAAAACGACCTGAAGATGTGGGCAGAATGTGTGGCACGTGTCTTGGCTGTTGGCGACGTAGGCCCAGGTGACATCGTACAGGTAGCCTACGGATACGGACTCTTCACTGGAGGATTGGGAGCACATGACGGCGCAGCTCTCCGTGGAGCCATCCAGTTGCCGACCTCTTCAGGCAACTCTGAGAAGCAGACGATGCTGATGAAAGACTTTGGCACGACAGCCCTTTGCTGCACCCCATCCTATGCCCTGCACTTGGCAGAGGTAATAGAAAAGAACCCAGACATCAAGCCAGAAGACCTGAAGCTGCGTGTTGGATTCTTCGGTGCTGAACCATGGACATGGGGCATCCGCCGAGAGCTGGAGAAAAAGCTACACCTCAAAGCAATTGACATTTACGGATTGACAGAGATGTGCGGTCCCGGTGTTGGCGGCGAATGCCAATTCCAAAACGGCACACACGTAGCTGAAGACATGTTCTATCCTGAAATCATCAACCCTGAAACACTTGAGCCAGTGGCGCCAGGCGAAGAGGGCGAGTTGGTGTTTACTTCCCTGTGCAAAGAAGCAATGCCAATCCTCCGCTATCGCACTCGAGACCTCACACACCTCATCTATGAGCCTTGTGAATGTGGACGCACCTCTGTCCGTCTTGGAAAGATTTTAGGCCGCAGCGATGATATGCTCATCATCCGCGGTGTAAACGTCTTCCCTTCACAGATAGAAACCGTCTTGACAGAGTTCCCAGTATTTACTCCACAGTATTTCATCACGGTAGATCGCAAGAACAACGAAGACACGTTTGACCTCGACGTTGAGCTGCGCGCCGAATACTTCTCTCCCAACCCGTCTAAGCAGATGCCGTTCATCAAGCCGCTTTACGACCGCATCGTCAGCATGGTGGGCATTAAGCCAAACATCCACATCAAGGAGCCAGGCAACATCGAACGCTCCATTGGCAAGGCAAAGCACGTGCTCGACAAGAGAACGCTTCTGGCGGATTGGAAATAAGAACGAATACAACTTGATTAGAAGTTAAGAACATTCATCTTATATGAATACTCCTTTAGATTATAAGATAGTCACCGAGGCCATCGAGAGCATGGCTCTCGGTGATTTCTCGCAAGCAACTATCCGCGACATCCAGTCGCTGTCAAAGGTGCTTGAAGAGAAGACAGGGCAACCTATCATCCACCTCGAGATGGGTGTGCCAGGCCTACAGCCATCAGACATCGCCCTTAAAGCAGAGCAGGAAGCCTTGGCGAAAGGATGCGCTACCATATACCCTCCCAACGGGGGAATACCCCGCATCAAGAATGCTGCATCACAATTCGTGAAAGCTTTCATCGGAGTGGACATCGACCCTTTGTGCTGCATCCCAACAACAGGCAGCATGCAAGGAACATTCGCCACTTTTACGGCATGGTACCGAGCAATGCCTGAGAAGGACACCGTCTTATTCATACATCCGGGTTTCCCTGTACAAACAACACAGTGCGATGTCATTGGACTGAAACACATTGGGCTTGACATACACGGATACCGTGGCGATGCACTCATTGCAAAGCTGGACGAAATCCTTTCCGCCGGCAACATCTGCGGCATTGTATATTCCAACCCTAACAACCCTTCATGGGTATGCTTCAACGAAGAAGAACTGGAAGGGCTCGGCAAGCTGGCAGACAAGCACGATGTCATCATCTTGGAGGATTTGGCTTATTTTGCCATGGATTTCCGCCGCGACCTGTCACATCCTTTCGAAGCACCGTTCCAAGCGACAGTGGCACGCTACACAGAGAATTACATTCTTGCCATCTCAGGCTCGAAAGCATTCTCTTATGCGGGACAGCGCATCGGCGTCACCTGCATCAGCAACAAGCTTTATCATCGTGTATATCCTGCGCTTAAAGACAACTATGGCGTTGGCGAGTTTGGCAATTTCTTCTGCAACCGATTGATGTACACCCTTTCAAGCGGAACGACCCACAGTGTACAGCACGCAATGGCTGCCTTGATGGAAGCCGCTTGCGATGGTTCATACAACTTCCTTGCCGATGTCAAGGAGTATGGCAGAAGGGCCAAGTACATGAAGGAAGTCTTGTTGTCAAACGGATTCTATCTGGTTTACGACAATGACCTCGGCGCACCACTTGCCGACGGTTTCTACTTCACGGTTCAATACCCAGGAATGACAGACCTCCAGCTCACCCGTGAACTGATGTACTACGGCATCGCCGTGTTCCCGCTTGACACCATGGGGTCAGAGGAGCAGGGCGTGCGTGTATGCACATCATTCTTCCAGAAGGAGCAAGAATCAGTGTTCAAAGAGCGCATCGAAGCATTCCACAAAGACCATACACATCTTATATAATATATATAATCATGGACGACAAATCACCATATCTTCACCCGCAATACGAGACGCTGTCTCGCGAGGAACTGGCCACACTGCAGCTGGAGCGCCTGCAAGCAACGGTAAAGCATTGCATGAACTCCCCCTTCTACAAGAAACGATTTGAAGAAGCAGGACTGAAGCCCGAAGACATCAAAACACTGGACGACATACGCAAGATACCTTTTACCACCAAGCAGGATTTGCGCGAAACTTATCCTTTCGGAATGGCAAGCGTACCTCTTCGTCAGTGTGTACGTCTGCACTCTTCTTCGGGAACAACGGGCAATCCAACAGTTATTCTCCACACCCAGAAGGACCTTGACGAGTGGGCTAACGCCGTTGCTCGCTGCCTTTGGATGGTAGGGCTCCGACCTGACGACGTGTTCCAGAACTCTTCTGGCTACGGAATGTTCACAGGCGGACTTGGCTTTCAATACGGTGCTGAGCGACTTGGCGCGCTCACGGTTCCTGCTGCCGCAGGCAATTCGCTGCGCCAAATCAAGTTCATCAAAGACTTCGGCACAACAGCAATCCATGCAGTGCCCAGCTACGTGACACGTCTGTACGAAGTCATGCAGGAGGCAGGCGTTGACCCACGCAAAGACACCAAGCTGAAGGTTCTCGCCATCGGAGCCGAACCGCACTCTGAAGAACAGCGCAAGCGCATCGAGCAGATGCTTGGCGTGAAGGCATACAACTCGTTTGGCATGAGCGAGATGTGCGGCCCTGGCGTTGCGTTTGAATGTCAGGAGCAGAATGGCTTGCACTTTTGGGAAGACTACTACATCGTCGAGATTGTTGACCCGGAGACTTTAGAGCCTGTGCCAGACGGAGAGATTGGCGAGCTGGTGCTCACCACCCTCAACCGAGAGGCTATGCCAATGCTGCGCTACCGCACTCGCGACCTGACTCGCGTGCTCGGACGCACTTGTCCTTGCGGACGCAACCACATCCGCCTCGACCGCATGCGCGGACGTTCTGACGACATGATTGTACTGCGTGGCGTGAACATCTTCCCTATCCAGATTGAAAAGATTCTGATGCAATTCAAGGAACTGGCAAGCAACTACCTCATTACGCTCACAACCGACGACGACAATGACAACATGACCGTTGAGGTGGAGCTGGAGGAATTGTTCACCGACGATTTCCAGCGTCTGCTGGCATTAGAGAAAGACATCAAACGCCGCCTGAAGGACGAGATTCTCCTCACCCCACACGTGAAGCTGGTTCCCAAAGGAACACTGCCCGTTTCCGAAGGCAAGGCTGTCCGAGTAATTGACAAACGTAAAGTATATCAGTAATTATGACAATCAAACAATTATCCATCTTCATAGAGAACAAGGGAGGCACGCTCATCAATGTTCTCGACCTGCTGAGCAAGGCTGGTATACAAATCATTGCATCAACCATTGCCGACACCAAGGATTACGGCATCTACCGTGTGCTTTGCGACAATCCAGCACAGGCGTATCTCATCCTGAAGGAAGCAGGCATCAATGCACAGCTGTCTGATGTCATTGCCCTCAGCATTGATGACGTGCCAGGCCGTGCCGCAGCTGCTGTCAAACTGATTTCTGATGCAGGAGTCAGCATACTCTACCTGTACTCCTTCCTCTGGAAGGCCAAAGGCGTGCTTGTTTTCCGAACAGACCAAAGCGAAAAGGCCAAGGAAACCATCATGCTGAACAAGATGAATTTCCTCACTGAAGAAGACTTCCGATAGTGCCCTCATGCGGCATTTGGAAAAGGAAAAATCAGAAGATTCATTCTCTTTACAATAACCGTACCCCTCGGGTCCGCCACATCGGACCCGAGGGGTACGCATTAGTGGACCCGAGGGGTACGGTTAAATCCTTGCCGCAGAATGAAGTGTTCCTGCCCCTTCATCTGGATGCCTATCGTGTGTCAGCAATCAAGAAGAATCTCGTCGCAGAAAACGCAAAACACGCTTCCGTCAAGCAAGGCCAGGAAAGATAGAATCATTCACTTCCAACACACTCCTTACGAATACGGGCTTGTGTGTAACTTTTCTTCTTGGTCAACATTTCACCAACAACTGTAACGTTCTCCGCGAACTTGATTTTCTTGGGAGAAATGTACTTCGCCTTGGCATAACTTATCTTCATATCAATGATGCCATCCCGATAGACGGTCAAGCTTTCACCATCCATCGAAATGGTTAGATTGAAACGTCCCAGCTTTGTCTTGCTGAACCACTTCCCTCCTGTTGTAGCAGTATTCTCCGTCTGCCAGCTATCAGCAGTGCCCAGCACATTTTGCCCTACATAAGTGATTCCGCCCACTCTCAAATATGGATACTGCAATTCGTTGACGCCATAGACGATGTCTTCTTCCAAAGTCACGAGGTCACCCCGATAATTCTCTGCATCTATCTTCACATCTGCGCTGAATGTATAGCCTTTGGACATCTCCATGCTCTCTGGCAACGCTCCATCTATCCGAATGCTGGTTGGATAAGCATTCTTGTATCTCGTATTCACAATCCAAAAGTAATAGTTGCCGTTCATCCACGTCAAACGGTGCGCACCATCCTTAGCAACTCCTTCTATCACAAAAGGACGCATATTGTTCAGCGCCGAACCTGTAGTAACGGGCTCACTTGAAACAACGTTCTTGCCATCCTCATCCATGGTATACTTCACGATTTCATACACCCCATTCACAGGAACAGAGCAATACACATCATGCGGGTTGTCACGATCAACCGCCATGCCACCCGAGTAGCACATCTCCACGCCCGGCGTCTGATGGAACTGCCCGCCGCCATTCGCAACAAAAACATTTTGCCAGGCATTCCCGTTCCATTTAGCATAATAATAATCATGGTTCTTCTTGTCCTGACTTATCTTTGTCATGCCAATCACAGGATTCCCCTGTTTGTCAAAAGCCATATTCCAAAGCCAATCGCGACGGTCGGCAGTCTTGTCCACAATCGTGTTAGGATAAGCACTCGCGTAGTCTTCCGTCTTCCTCACCGAGAACATGCCATCCTGCACAACGCTCAACTTCTTTCCCCTCACATCATACAGACACTTGTCATTCACATCAAAGACATTGCAGTACAGCCAGTTCGGATATTCATTATCAGGATGCCCCGTCGTATAGGCCAAGTAAATCTTATCCTTTCCATTGCTGATGTACTTGGCATAAGGACGCGCCCCCGTCGATTTCACCATCTGGTAAGGTCCCCATGTAAATGTCATGTCATCATTCTCGTCAGGCAAACTCATCTGCGCCACAGTGGGATGCCAGCCGATGCCTCGCCAGCACATATAGATATGATGAGGATCATCGCTAAGGATAAAAGGATTGGGATAGGTCGTATTATCCTTCGTATCCAACCGCTTCTCCTCGCCCAGGCAAGTAATGTCGCCCGGCTGTTTGCTGATTCTATAGTAGAAACAAGCCTCATCCGTGTGGCGAGAGTAAATAATCATCACTCGTTCATCGGGCAGCACCAAAAACGAAGGGTTGTCATGGTCGTCCGGCTGAAACCAAGAGCGCACCAGCACCTCGGTTGTCGTGCCGGTGGTATAGTCCACCTGAGTCGCCTTGATGTTGCCATGCATATCTATATATCCGATATAGGTTGCATTGATAGTGCCCGACTCATTTTCGTAATGAAGCGCACGCGGATCGGCAAACCAGCACCAAGCGCCCTCGTCTGCCACGACATGCCCCGAATACGAAGACGTCGACTGCGCCCAAGCAGACACCACAAACGAAGCTGTCAAAAATAAAGAAAGGATAAATTTCTTCATCATGGAAATTCAATTTTTAGTTAGTTAACATCGCAAAGATAAGGAATTAAAATGAAAAAGGAATAAACAGGCATCGTAAAACAGAAGAAAATCACTAACTTTGTCATCAAGAAGAAACAAAAGAACTATGACACTGCTTGAGAACCTCAACACCCAAGACCGCTTCGCCGCAAGCATAGGTGCACAACTCACCGAGATAAGAGAAGGATACGCCAAAGCGGAACTGACCGTCACAGAACGACATCTGAACGGAGCCAACGTATGCCAAGGCGGCGTGATGTACACACTGGCCGACCTCGCCTTTGCAGGAGTGGCAAACTGCCACGGAACACTTACGCTCGGCATCAGCAACACCATCACATTCCTGCATTCCGCCCAGCTCGGCGACCACCTCACAGCCGAATGCACAGAACTGCTCGACCATCGCAAACTGCCCTACTGCGATATTAAAGTAACCAACCAGAACGGAGAACTGCTTGCAGCCGTGACAGGATTGGCATACCGAATGAGGAGAGACTTCCCCTTCGACACGCTCATGTAAACATCGCTTCACAACACTCTTTTCAGACAAGCAATGATTCCCCTCCTTGACGTACATACCCACACCATCGTTTCCGGCCATGCCTTCAGCACACTCAACGAAATGATTGTTGAAGCACAAAAGCACCAACTCATAGTATTTGGCGTCACAGAACACGGACCAGACATTCCAGGAACCTGTCCGCCCATCTATTTCCGCAACCAGCATGTTGTTCCACGCCAATACGGCGATATGCGCCTGCTTCTCGGAGCCGAACTGAACATTATCGACTACGAGGGGAATGTCGACATCACTGATGACGAAACGCTTGACAGCATGGACCACATCATCGCAGGCTTGCACAAGCTATGCTACACCGACGGCACTCGAGAACAGAACACTTCCGCCCTTCTCGGAGCCATCGAGAACCCACGAATACACATCATCTCACACCCTTGCGACGGAACAGCCACCGACTTCGACATAGAAGCAATGGTACAGGCCGCACACCGCACGGGAACTCTCCTCGAGCTCAACAGCAGTTCACTCAATCCCCAACGAGGCAAGCATCTCGCCCACCCCCTTTTTGTACAGATGCTTGAACTCTGCAAGAAGTACGACAGCCCCATCATCCTTGGCAGCGACGCCCACCACACCTCTGGCATCTGCGACTACCGCTACGCCCTGCCCCTGCTCCAAGAAACAGCATTTCCAGAAGAACTGATTATCAACGACAAGCCGCAAGCATTCCTGCAAATCATCGGAAAGCAGGAAGGCACACAGTAACATGCCCCCCTTTTTTTTCGCAAAAGCTAAAAAAAGCACTAAAAATTTGGCAGAGAAGAAAAAAAGAGCTACCTTTGCACTCGCAAAAACGCAATGAGTGTTGGTGCCATAGCTCAGTAGGTAGAGCATCGGACTGAAAATCCGTGTGTCCCCGGTTCGAATCCTGGTGGCACCACACACACCCAAAGCGCCTTGCAAGAAAACGTCAAACAACTCCTGTTTTTACAGCAGAATTGACAAGGTGCCATAGCTCAGTAGGTAGAGCATCGGACTGAAAATCCGTGTGTCCCCGGTTCGAATCCTGGTGGCACCACGAAGAATCACAGCAAAAAGATGAAAACCTCTGAATTTCAA
>JAUMXY010000047.1 GCA_030528885.1 Bacteroidales bacterium
ATTCAAATGCACTACTTTAGATAAGATAGGCGGCATCTCAACAGAAAAAATAAACACGTTTATTTTGTTCTGTATTCGATTTGCACTACTTTGGATAAGATAGGCGGCATCTCAACAGAAAAAATAAACATGTTTATTTTGTTCTGTATTCGATTTGCACTATCTTTGTAAAAAAATAAGGAATAACATGAGAAAATTTGCTTTTGCTTTGGGTGCGCTGATGGCTGTCGCTTTGACGCTGTCGGCTAAGAGTGACAAGAATCAGGTGGTGGCTACATGGACGACGGCCATACAGAAGGTGGAACCGCATAATCTGGCGCCTGCGCCTTATCTGGCGGGCAACTCGCTGCGGCAGATTGTGGAGGTGTCGTTTGGCGGCAAGGAGGTGTCGCTGAAGCTGTCGAATGAATACAATACGGAGGAGACGGAGATTGTGGGCGTGGAGCTGGCTCGGGCGCTATCGAAGGGTGGCAGTGCTGAGATTGACGAGAGTACGGTGACAGCGCTTACGTTTGGCGGCAAGAAGGGGGTGACGATGAAGCCGGGGGAGGTGATTGTGTCTGACCCTGTGAAGTTTCGTCTGACGCCAAGGATGGATGTGGCTATCACGATTCACTTTGGCAAGGTGTCGCAGAAGGATGTGACGGGACACCCGGGCTCGCGCACCAGCTCTTACATTGCGAAGGGGAATACGAATGACTTTTCTGGTGCGGTGGAGACGGCGCACTGGTACTATATCAACAGTCTGCTGGTGAAGGCTGGCAAGGGATATGGGGCGATTGCTGCAATTGGCAACTCGATTACTGACGGTCGTGGCACGACGACGAATGGGCAGGACCGATGGACGGATGTGCTGTCGGAGAGGCTGCTGAAGAATAAGAAGACGAAGAAGTTGAGTGTGCTGAATCTGGGACTGGGCGGCAACTGTGTGCTGAGGGGCGGTCTGGGTCCTACGGCGAACAGCCGATATGACCGTGATGTGCTGAATCAGGAGGGTGTGAAGTATGCGATTGTGTTTGAGGGCGTGAATGACTTGGGCGGCTCCAGGGATGGCGTGGCTACGGCGAACAGCTTGATTGAGTCGTATAAGGTGATGATCAGGAAGGCACATGAGAAGGGCATCAAGATTTATGGCGGAACGATTATGCCGTTTAAGGGTAATGGCTATTATAATGAATCGCGCGAGAAGGGGCGCCAGATGGTGAATGAGTGGATTCGCACGTCGGGCGAGTTTGACGGGGTGATTGACTTTGACGCTGCAACGAGGGATGCGGAGCAGCCTGACCGCCTGAACCCTGATTTCCTGTTTGAGAATGACTGGCTGCACCCGAATGCCAGCGGATACAGGACAATGGGCGAGGCTATTGACTTGAAGCTGTTTGAGAAATAGGAGTTGATAACCCCCACTAAACCCATCCAACAAAACTAAAAAGAACGCAAAAAATGGACAAGATAGGAAGATACGAATTCAGGGCTGACCCTTTTCACTGTGACTGCACAGGCAAGCTCTTTATGGGGCATCTGGGCAACCACATGCTGAATGCGGCTGACTTTCATGCGAATGACCGCGACTTTGGCATCAGGTACCTGCAAACGATTAACAAGGCGTGGGTGCTGTCGAGGCTGGCGATTGAGATGGAGAGGATGCCTGAGATTTATGAGCGGTTTTATGTGGAGTCGTGGATTGAAAGCTCGATGAGGTTCTTCACAAACAGAAGTTTCCGTGTGGTGGGAATGGATGGTCAGGTGTATGGATACGGCAAGAGCATCTGGGCGATGATTGACACGGAGACGAGGCAGCCTTGCAACCTGTTGGACATCAAGGACGGGGAGCTGGCGAAGTGGGAGCTGAAGGAGGAGCTGAATCCGATAGGGAAGCTGACGCGTGTGATGATGAGCAATGAGGCGGAGCTGGCGAAGAGCATGGAGACGGGCTATCATGACGTGGACATCAATGGACACATCAACAGCGTGAAGTACATTGAGCACGCGATGGACTTGTGGGAGACGGACTGGCATTGCGAGCACAGGCTGAAGAGGGTGGATGTGGCTTATGTGGCTGAGGGGCACAGGGGCGACAGGCTGAACCTGTACAGGGAACAGACTGGCGAGATGGAGTTCTGCATCCGCATCTGCAGGGAGAATGGCGATGAGCTGTGCAGAACAAAAATGGTGTTTGAGAAATAGGATTTTGGTGGGGTGGATGATGGGGTGAGTTTTTATGGGGTGGATGGGTTTAATGGGGCTGATGGGCAGGGAGCCCCGTGAAGTTCTCCCATTAAAGCCCACTAGACCCATTAAACCCATTCAAATGCACTACTTTAGATAAGATAGGCGGCATCTCAACAGAAAAAATAAACGCATTTATTTTGTTCTGTCTTCGATTTGCACTATCTTTGCCCTGAGATTTGAAAATATTATTAACCATATTAATTAAAATGAAAAGCATTATGGCAAAAGAATTGAAAGGTTCAAAGACGGAGGCCAATTTGTGGGCCGCGTTTGCTGGTGAGTCTATGGCTCGCAACAAGTACACATACTATGCCTCTAAGGCAAAGAAGGAGGGGTTTGAGCAGATGGCTGAATTGTTCCTCGAAACGGCTAATCAGGAGAAGGAGCACGCTAAGCTGTGGTTTAAGCTGATTCACGGCATTGACGACACGCTGAGCAATCTGGCTGATGCTGCTAAGGGCGAGAATGAGGAATGGACTGACATGTATCCTCGCATGGCTCAGGAGGCTCGCGAAGAGGGTTTTGACGAGATTGCTGACCTGTTTGAGGGTGTGGCTGCCATTGAGAAGGTTCACGAGGAGAAGTACAAGAAGCTGTTTGAGAACATCAAGGAGAAGATTGTGTTCAGCCGTGATGGCGACTGCATCTGGCAGTGCCGCAACTGCGGACATGTGTACATCGGCAAGGATGCACCTGAAATCTGCCCTGTTTGCGCTCATCCGCAGGCTTACTTTGAACTGAAGAAGGAGAATTACTAAGAGGTGTTCGCCTCATGACTACAACAGCCTTTCAGCAGAAGCTGAAGGGCTGTTTTTTGTGCTCAGCGCAGTCGATGCTGGATGAAGTGCTGGCGTGCGTGGACGAAATAGTAGAGGACGCCCAGCAGGTTGACGATGAAGGCGAACCAGAAGGCTGCCGAATAGCCTGAATAATGGATGGCTATGCCGCCAAAGAAAACTCCGATGCCTACGCCTATGTCCCAGCAGGTGAGCATGGTGGAGTTGGCTGTGCCGCGCTGGTTGTTGGGGGCGAGGTTGACGAACATGGTCTGCATGCCGGGGAAGATGTGACCGTTGCCCAAACCGATGATGATGGCTGCGCCATAGAAGCCGATGGGGTTCTTCAGAAGGGCGAAGAGGAGATAGCCGAACACGCTGATGAGGATGCCTCGGTTGACGTTCTGCACTACCCTGCCCTTGCGCAAGGAACGGGCACCAATGAGACGCGAGAGAATCAGGCCTGCGCACAGCACGGCGAACCATGCGCCTGTGCCTGCTGTCATGCCAAGCTCTTCCTTGCCGTAGATGGCGAGATAGGTGGACAGCACGCCGTAGGAGAGTCCGACGCACGTGACTACAGCGCCCTCGCTCCATCCCTTGACGAGGAAGAAGCGGTCGAAGGAGAGCGGGTCTCTGTTGGGCACAATCTCCTTGGTGGGGAAATGCACTGTTGCATTGATGGCCAAGCCGATGCCAGCTGCTGCCAGGGCGATGAGGAAGATGATGTTGTAGTTGCCTACCTCTTCATAGATTATCAGTCCGACTGTGGGCGCCATGCTTGTGGCGAGGTTGTTGGACAACCCGTAATAGCCTATCCCCTCTGCCCTGCGCGCGGGGTGCAGCACATCGATGGCACTGGTGCTGTTGGCAACAGTGACAGCTCCCATGGGCATGCCGTGAGCTGTGCGGATAATGGCGAAGAGAGTCATGGTGCCTGCTATCAGATAGCCCGCGAAAAGGGCGAAGAATAAGAAGTAGCAGGTGAGCAGCACGAGGCGACGGGAATAGCTGTCGACAAGATAGCCTGAGATGGGACGTGCCAGCAGGGCTGTCAGCGTATAGCCTGACAGGACAAAGCCTATGGTGTCCTTATCGGCTTGATAGGTTTCGCTCAGGTAGAGCGGAAGCAATGGTGTCACTATCATGAAGGAGAAAAATATCATGAAGTTGGCAAGCCATACTTTGACATAGTTTGAGTTCCAAAGTTTCTCCTGTTCCATAATGGCGGCAAAGTTACAAAAAAAAGAGACACACCATGAAATGATGTGCCTCAAAAAAGTCTTTTAGCGACTGTTTATGCCTCCTCTTCACCAATAATCTTCCAGATGCCGGCAGCGATGGCTGCACCTACGAATGGACCTACGATGAATACCCAAAGGTCTGTCAGTGCCTGGCCACCCTCGAATATTGCTGGACCTACTGAACGTGCAGGGTTCACAGATGTGCCTGTGTAGTGGATGCCTACGAGGTGGATGAGGATGAGTGAGAGACCGATTGCAAGGCCTGCGAAGTTGCCTGCACCCTTCTTAGCGTCTGTGGTGCCGAGCACTACGAGAACGAAGATGCAAGTGAGAACGATTTCTGCGATGAGACCAACAACAACACCGTGGTCGCCAGTGCTGTTTGCGCCTGTGAGTGTGCCGCCAGCCTGTGCCATGTCGTTAGTTGTCAGAACGTAGAGAATAGCTGAAGCGATGATGGCGCCGATTACCTGGAATACCATGTACATGGCAGCGTCCTTGCCGCTGATGCGCTTTGAGATGAGGCAGCCGAGGGTGATGGCTGGATTGATGTGGCAACCTGAAACACCGCCAATAGTGTATGCCATAGCCACGACTGCAAGGCCGAATGCCATGGCTGTGCCTACTACTGATGCTGTGTCAGCACCACAGTTAAGTGATACGGCTGTGCCGCATCCAAGAAGTGTAAGAACCATTGTTCCTACCATTTCTGCAAGATACTTTTTCATTGCTTTAATGTTTAAAAAGGTTTATAATAGGGTTTTTATGGTCTGGGGATGTCATTGTTCCAGATGCATGATGCCTCCTGTGGCTGGATGGAGGGTCAGCTTGGTGGTCGCACCCTTGTTGAAGAGGGTTGGACTCAGCACATCGACTGTGCCGAACTGAGCGAAAGGAAGCTCTTTTTCGTAGAGTGTTCCGCTCATGGTGCTGATGATGACTTTTGCCATGCTGGGCATATTGTAAACCAAGCCTGTAATCTTCTTTTTCAGCATGTCTTTCTGGGTGGGAAGAACTACGGTGTGCTGGTCTTTGAGGCTGAGGTAATAGGGTTCGCCCGCCAAGTCGTCAGCATCGACAAAGCCCAACTTTCTGGAGAATCGGAAAAGCACGTCCTTTTCAATGTCTTCTGTTGGCAAGAAGGTGTAGGTCTGATAGGTGACGGTGGTGTCTGAATACCCTACAAAGAGCTGGGTCAGGGCACGTTCCTGCACATCGAGCTCGTCAAGCACAATCTTGAGCGATGCTCCGTCTTGAGGCATGGATTCTACTTGTCCACGCTTGATGGCATTCTTGCTCTCGCGGATGTCGAGTATCTCTTGGGCAGTCAATTCTGCTCTCTTTGCCACAGAAGTGGCGGAAAGGATTTCTTCTGTGAGATACTGGCGTGCATCGAGCTGATGCCTTGTCTGGCTGGTAGAAGGCAAAACAGGCTCCTCTATCTCTGCCGTGGTGTTGACTGCCACCAGAATGCCGCTGCTGGTGAGCTGTGCCATGGGAGCGATAGTCTTGTCTTTCATCTTGACTGTGTACACCTTGGATGTATCGGGCACTCCCTCTTGGCAAACGTTGAGTCGGGTGACGCTCCACTGGGTAGATGCCTCTCTGTTGACGCCGCTGATGTGCAGATAGCGTTCTGCATATCTGGCGTACTCGCCAGGTGTGTAGGATACCTTCATGGCGGTCACATCAACTCGCAGCCGTGTCTTGGGCAATGCGTAATTCACGCCATTGGCTGTGACGCTGGGCGTAAACTCTGTCAGCTGTGTCTGTGCCATCACACTTGATGACATCAGGGCAACAATTGCTATAAGTAGATTTCTTTTCATTTTCGAATTGAATTATTTCTGTCTTAATGCCTTGTAGGCCTTGGGCAGATATTCAACAAGGTCGCTGGCTATCAAGCCTTCGAAGTCGAGTTCCTCTGCCGCCAAGTCGCCTGCAAGACCATGCAGATACACACCAAGACGCACAGCTTCTTCGGGCTTGTAGGATTGGGCCAGCAAGGCGAGGATGATGCCTGTGAGCACATCGCCAGAACCTGCTGTGGCCATGCCAGGATTGCCTGTACAGTTGAAATAAGCGCGTCCTTCAGGGGTAACGACAGCTGAATAAGCTCCCTTGATGACGATGTAAATCTGATTGCGGGCTGCCATCTCGCGAGTGCGCTCCAGTTCTTCGTAGGAATTGCGAGTGGCGCCAATGAGTCCAAACAGCTCTTTCTTGTGAGGAGTCAAGATGCTGCGGCGAGGCAAGAGGTTGACCCATCCGCGATGATTGCCAAAGATATTGAGCGCATCGGCATCTATCACAGTCTGGCATTTGGAGGAACTTACCTGCTCGACGAATGCCTGAACCGTATAGGGTGATGTTCCTATGCCCGGACCTATCGCCAAAGCATCGAAATCGCCTGAATCCATAGCCTGGCTAAAGCAATTGGGGTCAACATCAACATCCAGTATCGCTTCTGGCACTGCTGCCTGCAATATATGGGCATTGCACTCAGGGGTGCGGATGGTCAGCTTTCCAACTCCTCCACGCATACAAGCTCGAGCACTGAGGATGGCTGCTCCTGCCATGCCTTTCTTGCCGGCAATGAGCAGTGCATGACCTTCCATGCCTTTATGCACAAAGCGTGAGCGAGTCTTAAGCATGGTCTTTACATCGGCTCTCTCTGTGAAGATATAGGGTGTGTCTGTCTCTTCGTTGCAGGGGTCTACAATGCCGATGTCGAGCACCTCCCACTGTCCCACGAACTGTTCATGTTCTGAGAAAAAGAAAGCCAATTTGGGATGCTGGATGGTATAGGTGTAATCAGCCTTGATGATGTGGTTCATCACGTTGTAGGTGTTGTCTTCGCACATCAAGCCTGAAGGCACGTCGATGGAAACAACTGTGGCTGGAGAGGCATTGATATACTTGACGACAGAAGAAAAACCGCCGTTGAGCGGACGGGAAAGCCCTGTGCCAAAGAGTCCGTCAATGACCACATCGCCTTCCTCGAGCTGAGGTGGATTGAACTGTGAGGTTATTTCTACAAATTCGATATTGCGAGACACCGACATGCTCTGCTTTACCTCTTGAAAATCAAGCAAGCGCTGCCTGTTGGACTGGCAGTCAGGAGAGAGTTTGCCCAATGTGTTGAACAGATAGACGTAAACCTTGTAATTGGATTCGCCCAGCATGCGGGCAACAGCAAGCGCATCGCCGCCGTTGTTGCCTGGTCCAGCAAAAATCTTCATTGGAGTATCGACAGTCCAGCGTGAACGTATCTTGTCCGCTACGGCTCGAGAAGCACGCTCCATCAAGTCTATCGAGTTGATTTGCTCTTGTTCGATGGTGTGGGCATCAACTATTTTCAGCTGGGCTGATGACAAAATTTTCATCATTCTTCAATGTTTGATATAATAGATGAATTTCATGTACAAAATATGTGCAAAAATAGTAATAAGATATTAAAAAAACGACAGAAATGGGTAAAATAGCAATTTATATCACGTTTTTTCATGTTATTATTCTCGATTTCACTCTCAAATCAGGATTTTTTGTGTAGCTTTGCATATAAAATAAGACAATCTCCAATTCTATGATTACGATTCAAGACAAAGAGTTTGAATTATTCATACAGCATCAGCAAATTGCAGAAAAAATATCCGCATTGGCAGAGAAGATGAATGCAGACTATCAGGGGAAATGCCCCCTGCTGATTGGCGTCCTGAATGGCGCATTCGTATTTGCCGCTGATCTTGTGCGCATGCTGACATTCGACCATGAAATCCAGTTCGCTAAATTCTCTTCTTATGAAGGAATGGAAAGCACAGGGCACGTGAAGGTGCTGATTGGCATAAACGACATGGATATCAAGGACAGAGACATCATCTTGGTGGAGGACATCATCGACACAGGCATCACCATGCACAATATTGTGCCACAATTCAAGGAGAAGGGAGCGCGCTCTGTAGAGATTGCAACCTTGCTGATGAAGCCTGAGAAGCTGCAGGTGGAGCTGGATGTCAAATACTGTGCCATGGAGATTCCAAACGAATTCATTGTAGGATACGGACTTGACTATAACGGAATGGGACGGAACTACAAGGACATATACGTCGTAAAAAAGTAATATCATTAAACTATCAATCATACATAACAAATTAAAATGAAAAATATCATTATCTTTGGTGCGCCAGGCTCTGGCAAAGGCACTTACAGCGATGAAATCGTTGCTAAATACAATATGGGACACATCTCTACTGGAGATGTGCTCCGCAGTGAAATCAAGAACGGCACTGAGCTCGGCAATATCGCAAAAGGCTATATCGACAACGGGCAGCTCATCCCTGACGAACTGATGATTGACATTCTTGCAAAGACTTACGATGCTCTTCCAAAAGGCCAAGGCGTCATCTTCGACGGATTCCCACGCACTATCGCACAAGCAGAGGCATTGAAGACTATGCTCGCTGAGCGCGGCGATGACATGGGCATGATGATTGAACTCGTTGTGGGCGAAGATGTCCTCATGGCACGCCTGCTCAACCGCGCGAAGGAACAAGGACGCGCAGACGACAATGAAGAGACCATCAAGAAGCGTTTTGAGGTTTACCACAACCAGACTGCACCACTCGCTGACTGGTTTGAGAAGGAGGGCATACGCAACACCTTCACATGGAAGGGCTCAAAAGAGACCATGCTTTCTGAAATCTTTGCTGCCATCGAGAACAACGCCTAACTCATATCTTATGCATCATTGCCTGCCGACGCGCCTGCGCTGAAGAAGCAATGATGCATTATGTTATTTCTATTAGACGCAGTTAAAACAAACGATAAATGGCAGATTCAAACTTCATTGACTACGTAAAAATCTATTGCCGGTCGGGAAAAGGAGGACGAGGTTCCACCCACATGCATCGTGCCAAATACCTGCCCAAGGGAGGTCCCGACGGCGGCAATGGCGGACGGGGCGGCCATGTCATCCTGCGTGGCAACCGCAACTACTGGACCCTGCTCCACCTGCGCTACGACCGTCACATCCAGGCTGAGCATGGCGGCAATGGCTCCAAGAACAAATCTACCGGCAAGCAAGGTGCCAATGCCTACATTGAGGTGCCTTGCGGAACAGCTGTCTATGATGCAGAAACAGGCGAATACATCTGCGACGTGACTGAACACGAGCAGGAGGTAGTGCTACTGAAAGGCGGACGAGGCGGTTTGGGCAACTTCAACTTTGCCACTCCCACGAACAAGGCTCCTCGCTATGCACAGCCTGGGGAACCGATGCAGGAACGCTCCGTCATACTTGAGCTGAAGCTGCTGGCCGACGTGGGGCTTGTGGGCTTCCCCAATGCAGGAAAATCCACGCTGGTCAATGCCGTATCGTCAGCCAAGCCCAAGATTGACAACTACCCTTTCACCACGCTGGAGCCATCGCTTGGCATCGTCTCCTATCGCGACGGACGTTCGTTTGTCATGGCAGACATCCCCGGCATCATCGAAGGCGCAAGCGAAGGACGCGGACTGGGTCTGCGCTTCCTCCGCCACATCGAGCGCAACTCGCTGCTGCTGTTCATGGTACCAGCCGACACAGAAGACATCAGGCATGAATATGAAGTGCTGCTCAACGAGTTGGAGCAGTTCAATCCTGACTTGCTCAATAAGGGCAGAGTGCTGGCCGTCACCAAGTGCGACCTGCTCGGACAGGACGAAGAACTCAAGGAAATGCTCAAGGAGGGACTGCCCGATGACATACCTGTCGTCTTTATCAGCTCAGTGGCACAGCAAGGACTGCAAGAACTCAAAGACATTCTTTGGAGGGAGATGAACAGCGAAAGCAACAAGATTGCTGCCATCAACACGCAAGAGTCCATCATCCACGCAACCAAGACCTTCGCCTACATGAGCGACATCGCTGACGATGACGAAGGATGGGGAGACGAAGAGACTGACGAAGAAGAATTCGAGTATCTGGACGACGAGGACATCGAAGATTTAGAAGACTTTGAATACGAGGAATAGCAAACTTCATCATCCAGCCATGCTCATTTACAACACACCTACACACATCACCGCCTTCTCCACCACACGAGATGGCGGTGTTTCCATAGACATGCCGGCACTCATCATGCCGCTGCATCAAACGCATGAGACGGTGACGAAAATCATCGACGAGGCTTTCCTCCGCCAAAATCCGCTGGAACAGGCGCTCGCCCTCGACGGTGTGGACGCCCTCTCCACCCATCTCTCCAACCTCTGCATCTGCGTCAGGACTGCCGACTGCACCCCCATCCTGCTGTGGGACGACACCACACACGTCATATCCGCCATACATGCAGGTTGGAAGGGAACAGTGAAGCGTATTGCCGAGTCTAACATTGACGTGCTAAGGGATGCTTACGGCACAAAAGCAGAGCATCTCCATGCCATCATAGGTCCCTGCATCGGTCCCGACAGTTTCGAAGTAGGAGATGAAGTCTATGAACAATTTCGGCAAGCCGCATTCCCCATGGACAAGTTAGCCAAGAAGTATCCAGACACTCGCAATCCCCAAGCCCAGAAATGGCACATCGACCTGTGGGAATGCAACAGGCTGCAACTCATCAATAAAGGTGTCAATCCTCAAAACATCCACGTTTCAGGCATCGACACCTATCAGAACTACGACAAGTTTTATTCTGCAAGACGACAGTTCAACAGCCGCATCATCAATGGAATCATGAGAAAGGAAGAGTGAATCCCCTTCCCTCTCTGTCTGCTTGTCGTCCTAACCAGCCAAACAACCCCAGACACGCTCCCATTCCTCGCAAAACTCCTGCATCGAATGGAACAGCAAATTCGCCCCCCTGTCCAACAAGGCATCGTCAGGCAGCGGCCCCGTATTCACTGCAATCGTGAACACACCTGCAGCCACACCAGCCTCAACACCCAGCGGAGCATTCTCCACCACGATAAAGTTATTGGGCGACAAGTCTTTGCCCCTGTCATGCAGTGAACTCCACTTGCCAAACTTCTCCATTCCCATCAGATAAGGTTCAGGATTCGGCTTTCCATACTTCACGTCAAAAGCCGTCACCATCAGCTCCTTGCAAAAGATATTGGGGAAATTCCTGTTCAACCGCTCCAGCAGCGTTACCTGGCCGCTGCCCGTCACCACCATGGGCACCACCCCACACTCCTTCACCTTCTGCAACACCTCATACGCCCATGGCATCCTTTCAGCCTTGGGACACTGGTTGAACAGTTCACTCTTATACTGATAAATCTGACGAATCTCTTCCTCTGTCGCCAAGCGTCCACGGTCACGCATTGAGACGATGTTGATAGTTCCAGCCCCCGTGCGCCCCTCATGCATATAGGCTTCCCATTCAGGCAAATCCATGCCAAAATGCGCCATTGTCCTGTGCCAGCTCGAAGCATGATTCTTCATCGAGTCAAACAAGACTCCATCCATGTCAAACATGGCAGCCTTCAACTCTAGCCGCTCATGTCCCTGACGCTTCAGATAATCTTCTACAGCCGATTCAATCTTTTTCTTTTCCATTTTCCTTTCAATAGCAACGATTCAAGCCCACCTTCTCAAATGTCAGAACGCAGCACTCCCTCATCATCAATGTAATTCTTTGCAGACATATCATAGTACAATGCCTCCAGCTCCTGAAGAGAAAGACTCTCCACCGCACGTTCAATCTGACGGATAAGCTCCTCGCGACGAAACTCATCCGATTGTGTAAATGAGTCAATATAAGACATGGAATTACAGTATTTTAGAGAGAAACTTCTCGCGGTCCACAACAAAACGGAGGTGAGTCCCCTCGCCCAGCAATACATCGCCAGCAAAAGCCGCCACCTTAAAATAAATTTTTTTCCCGTCCACTTTAATCACCTCAGCTGTAGCCCTGACCTTCTCGCCCACCTTTGTCGGTCTCAAGTGCGAAGACTCAATATGTCCTCCCACCGTCGTAGTCCCCTCTGGCAACTCATCAGCCACAGCCATCATGGCAGCATTCTCCATCAGCGCCATCATGGCAGGCGTAGCCAACACTGGCATGTCGCCAGAACCCAGAGACAAGGCAGTCACCGCCTCCGTTACCGTCAGTTCGCTCGTATGCGTCAATCCTATTTCCAACATAATCTTCTTATTTGCAGTTTTGCTGTGCAAAGATAGAGCAAATCGAAGACAGAACAAAATAAACGTGTTTATTTTTTATGTTGAGATGCCGCCTATCTTATCCAAAGATAGAGCAAATCGAAGACAGAACAAAATAAACGTGTTTATTTTTTATGTTGAGATGCCGCCTATCTTATCCAAAGATAGAGCAAATCGAAGACAGAACAAAATAAACAGATTATTTTTTTAGGAGAATGGGAGTATGGGCAAATGGACAGAATGGGGTTGTCCATCCAACTTTCCCCTCCCATCAGCACATCAACATACCCCTAAAGTAAAAAAAGCGCCCAATATATGGGAAAACCAAGAAAAACACCTACCTTTGTATTCTCACAAAAGAATACACATCTATGGATTATTTACCACAAGACCCCTTCATGCTGATTTCAAGCATCAACATGCTGCTTCGAGACGGAGAATACGAATCGTTGGAAGACATCTGCGCCAGCTTTGACCGCGATGAGGAAGAAATCAAAACGACTCTTCTGCAACATGGCTACATCTATAATGAAACCCAAAAACAGATGATACCTGCCGATTGCTGTTAAATCGTACCCCTCGGGTCCGCTGCATCGGACCCGAGGGGTACGGCATACTGGACCCGAGGGGTCCACCTAAAAAGCAAAGAAAAAATTCCTTCTTCTATCAAGCAAGAAATGCAGCATTATCAGTCTTCGGACAGCGCCCGAAAAAGAGGTTATGCCGATTTTGACAAATGCCCATCGCAAACAAGAAAACTCATGATGTTTTTTTTGACATCAAATTAAACCTTTGGAACTATGCTGCATCTAACATATAATATTTTACCTCTACCTATTAACAATTACTATCTTATGAAGAAACTTTTATTTATGTTGCCCTTGCTGGCAATGTTGGGCTGCTCTGCTCCAGAAGCGAACAACCCTGTATTGACCATTGAAGGTGGTCAAGTTCAAGGCGTCATGGCCGACAACCCTGGTGTTTATGTCTATCGCGGAATTCCTTACGCTGCACCTCCTATCGGTGACTTACGCTGGAAAGAGCCTCAGCCTGTTGTTGCATGGGAAGGCGTGAAGATTGCAGACAAGTTCGGCCACCCTGGCTATCAGGCTGTTCACTATCCAGGCGGCTATGCTACAGAATGGGGCTACGGAGATGAAGCGCCTTACAGCGAAGACTGCCTCTACCTGAACGTATGGACCAAAGCCCCTGGCGATGTAAACAAGAAACTCCCTGTGGCATTGTGGATTCATGGCGGCGGATACCGCGAAGGATGGGGCTCCGAGCCTGAGTTCGATGGTCAGGAGTGGGCAAGCAAGGACGTAGTACTCGTTTCTATCAACTACCGTCTTGGCATTTTCGGTTTCCTCACCCACCCTGCTCTTGCTGAGGAAAGCCCTAATGGCGTTTCTGGCAATTACGGCATCCTCGACCAGATTCAGTCTCTGAAATGGATTAAAGAGAACATCGCTCAGTTTGGTGGCGACCCAGACAACGTAACCATCTTCGGACAAAGTGCAGGCGGTGGCAGTGTGCGCACCCTTTGCGAATCTCCATTGGCGCGCGGTTTATTCCACAAGGCAATCATCATGAGCGCCCAAGGACTCAGCATTCCTGATCCTAACGGTGGTGGCATGATTGGTGGCCGATACAGTGGTGGTTCCATCGAAGATGCTGCCAACAACGCCAAAAAGATGTTCGACTGGGCTGGTATGACCGACTTACAGAAGATGCGTCAGGCATCCACAGAGACAGTCTTTGCACTTCCCACCATCTATAGCCAGGTAAACAGCGCTGATCAGCAGGGAGGCGGCATGGGTATGATGCGTATGCGTATGGGCATGGGCTATATGCCTATGATTGACGGCTATGTCAGCGTGAAGAGTTTCGACGACGCCACTCGCGAAGGCACTTTGGCAGACGTTCCTTATATGATTGGTTACACCCTCAACGACATGGGCAACATGGCTCCAAACATTGCCGAGTTCTGCAAGGTTCGTGCACAGAAAGGCGGCAAGGCATGGGCTTACGAGTTCGCACGTCCATTACCAGATGACGGCTCACACCCAGAGGTAACTCAACGTCTGAAAGGTGCGTTCCACTCTTCCGACCTGTGGTTCGTGTTCAAGTCACTTAAACACTGCTGGCGTCCTTGGACCAAGGGTGACTGGGATCTCTCAGAAAAGATGCTCACAGCATGGACCAACTTTGCCAAGTACAGTGACCCCAACGGACCTAAGGGTGGCGAATGGGCTCCTTGCACAGAACAGAATCCAAAGTTCATGGTGTTCAAACTCAACGAGCAGGATGCCGAGGCTTCCTATTTCGGCGAAACGGAGAAAGCACCTCAAGGACAGGGCTTCGGCTTTGGTGGTTTTGGTCGATAAACCATCCGAAATATATTCATTTAGAATTCAAGTTGCCTTGTGCGCATAAGGCAACTTGAATTCTAAAACCTTTGAGGGTGCATTGGTGTCAATAAAATATAATCATTTTTTATTATTCATTTATTATTTTTACTAATCACATGAAAAAAATCATTCTTTCGTTGATGACGCTTGTAAGTTTGACAGCGTCAGCACAGTTTGGCGGTTTTGGCGGTCGTCCACAAGGTAACCCATGGGTTCCATCAGAGGAAGCAATTGCAGAGGACTTCAAGCCCGCATTGAGTAATCAAGACAACAAGCAGTACCCCATGGTGAACTCTGCTCGTCAGGTACGTGCTCAGATTTCAGCACCAGAGGCAACAAAGGTGGGTCTTGACATTGCTGGTAAGATTTACACCATGACCAAGGATGAAAATGGTGTGTGGACAGGCACTTCAGCTCCTCAAGATCCAGGTTTCCACTACTATCAGTTGAACATCGACGGTGCCAGCGTTCCAGATCCAACCAGTTTGTACTATTATGGCGCAAGCCGTTGGGGGAGCGGTATCGAAGTTCCATCAGACGATCAGGACTTCTGGCAGGTGAAGAATGTACCACAAGGTTCTATGAGCGAAGTGTACTACTACTCAACCTACACCGAGAAGATGCGTCGTTGCTTCGTATATCTGCCCAACGAATACTTCACCAATCCTACCAAGAAGTTCCCTGTTCTGTATCTGCAGCACGGTATGGGTGAGAACGAGTACAGCTGGCCATATCAAGGTCATGTTGCTTCCATCATGGATAACCTCATCGCAGAGAAGAAAGCCGTTCCATTCATTATCGTGATGGATAACGGTCTGAACGCAAACGCTCCACGTCCAGCAGGCCAGGCTCCTCAGGGTGGGCAGCGTCCACAAGGTGGTTTCGGCGGCTTTGGCGGCTTTGCTGACGGCTTCAAGAATGTGCTTTTCAACGACATCATTCCAATGATTGAGAAGAACTATCGTGTGATTGCCGATTCAGAACATCGTGCATACTCAGGTCTCTCAATGGGTGGTATGCAGGCACGTGAAATCACGCTGGCAAATCCTGGCAAGTTCGCTTATGTAGGCTCATTCAGCAGTGGTGCATGGAGTGTTGACCAAGTGAAGAATTCAGAAGGTTTCGCACAGAAGACCAAACTGCTTTTCATGAGTGGTGGCGGCAAGGAAAATATGGGTTGTGTTGAAGCAGCCAAGAACATCAAGGAGCAACTCGGTATGAATGCTGTTGGTTACGAGTCAGAAGGTACAGCACACGAGTTCCACACTTGGCGTCGCAGCCTTTACCAGTTCGCACAGCTTATTTTCAAATAAATAAACAACATTCTTATTGTTCACACAACACGAGAAGGAGGCTTCGCAAGAGGCTTCCTTCTTCTTTTTACAAACAGCTCATAAAAAACACTATCAAATTTCCCTTTGCAAAAACCAAGCATTACATAAGACAGGCGGCATCTCAACAGAAAAAATAAACTGTTTATTTTGTTCTGTATTCGATTTGCACTACTTTGAATAAGATAGGCGGCATCTCAACAGAAAAAATAAACACGTTTATTTTGTTCTGTATTCGATTTGCACTATCTTTGCATATAATCCGTTCCTCGACAGAAGGGCTGCCATCTTTACCATGACGGGAAACGGCTATAATGAGAAACTAACTACACACTAAAACTATGATGAGAATTAGCAAAAACACTTATGAAGCTCGCCGTAACGAGCTGAAGAAAAGGCTTGGAAGCGGACTCCTGCTGTTTCTTGGCAACAACGAGGTAGGCATGAACTATGCCGACAACACTTATACATTCAGACAGGACAGCAGCTTCCTCTATTTCTTCGGACTGGATTTTGCCGGACTGGCTGCAGTCATTGACATTGACGAGAACCGAACGATTGTGTTTGGCAACGAACTGACGATTGACGACATTGTCTGGACAGGCACACAACCGACATTGAGGGAGAAGTGTGAAATGGTAGGCGTGGAGGAATCGCTGCCCCTGAAGGATTTGAAAGGCTATCTGGATAAAGGGAAATCCAAGGGTCAAGCTGTGCATTTCCTGCCTCCTTACCGTGGTGACCACCGAATATGGCTGTGGGAGCTGCTGAGTGTCGAACCAGCCGCACAAGCTGACATGGCATCGATTCCTCTCATTCGGGCTGTTGTCGATTTGCGTAACCACAAAGACGAAGAGGAACTCAAACTGATAGAAGAGGCGGTTGACCTGAGCACACAAATGCATCTGACAGCATACAGGATGGCTCAGCCAGGCGTGGAAGAGTCACAGATTGCGGCTGCCATAGCAGAGGTGGCAGCACGGCATGGTCAAGCGCAATCCTTTCCTACCATCGCAACTACTCAAGGACAGATTCTGCACAACCACGGATTTGTCCACACGCTGAAAGAGGGAGACTTATTCTTACTGGATGCTGGGGCTGAGACAAAGGAGCATTATGCTGGCGACCTGTCTTCGACGATGCCAGTAAGCAATCAATTCACCAGCCAACAGGCTGAAATATACAACATCCATCTGGAGAGTTTTCAGGCAGCTGTTGACTGTCTGAAGCCTGGGGTTCCCTTCCGCGATGCTCATATAGCCGCAGCAACTCGCATTGTAGAGGGCATGAAGTCGCTGGGACTGATGAAGGGCGACCCTGCCGAAGCTGCTGAGAGCGGAGCCTATGCGTTGTTCTTCCCTTGCGGACTGGGGCACATGATGGGATTGGACGTGCATGACATGGAGAATCTCGGAGAACAATATGTCGGGTATGACGGAAAGCCCAAGAGCAAGCAGTTTGGCTTCAAGTCGCTGCGTCTGGCACGCCCACTGGAACCAGGTTTCGTCTTCACCGTTGAACCCGGCATCTACTTCATTCCCGAACTGATAGACAAATGGAAGGCAGAGAAACAATTTACCGACTTCATCTGCTACGAAAAGCTTGACGCATGGCGCAACTTTACAGGATTGCGCAATGAATTGGATTATACCATCACGCCTGATGGAGCAAGGCTATTGGGAACCATCAAAAAGCCAATGACCATCGAGGAGGTGCTGGCAGCCAAAGGCATTTAAGATTGGTGAAATATTTATTTATGAAAAACTTTAATAATGAAAAAGATTAGTAAGATTTTATGGGTTGCGACGCTGCTGGCTGCTGCCACCCCAGCCTGCGCCCAAACAAGAAAGCAGCTGCTGGACGCAGAATGGAAATTTCAGAAAGGTGAGCTGACAGCACAGGCTGAAGATGCAAATTTTGACGATGCTGCATGGAGAGTAGTCAATCTGCCTCACGACTGGAGCATTGAAGGTGTACCTTCTGAGAACGAGCCATCAGGAAACGATGGCGGTTACAGACCTACAGGAAAGGGATGGTACAGAAAGACATTCGAAATGGGCAAAACTGACGAGCTGAAGATTGGTAAGGCAGAAGACAAGCGTTTTAGCCTCTATTTTGAAGGCGTCTATATGAATGCCGAAGTTTTTGTCAATGGCAAGTCGCTCGGCACCCACCACTACGGCTACTCCTCATTCATACATGATGTGACCGACCTGCTCAAAGAGGGGGAAAATACCATTGCCGTGAGCGTTGACAACTCCCAGCAGAAGAACAGCCGCTGGTACACGGGATCGGGCATCTATCGCCATGTTTGGCTCGTATGCACAGAGAATATTCATTTTAAGCATTGGGGCACCTTCATCACCACCCCGCAAGTAAGCGCTCAGAAAGCAACAGTTTCTGTGGCAACAGAGGTGACAAACGACAGCGAAAATCCAAAGCAGGTGACGGTAGAGGCAACACTTGCAGATAGTAAAGGAAATGATGTGGGGAAAAGCCAAAAAACCATCAGTATCGGCGCTGGCGAAACGGTGAATGTAACGCAACTGATAAACATTGACAAGCCGCAGCTATGGAGCCCTGAAACGCCCGCGCTGTACAAGGCACACCTTGCTATCAGCGAAGATGGAACAGTCAAGGACAAGATGACAGAGACGTTTGGCGTGAGAACCATCGAATACACTGCCGAGCAAGGCTTCCTCCTCAACGGCAAGAAAGTGGAACTCAATGGCGGATGTATCCATCATGACAATGGCATTCTGGGCGCAGCTGCCTTCGACCGCGCCGAAGTGAGAAAAGTGGAGCTGATGAAAGCGGCAGGATTCAATGCTGTGCGCACAAGCCACAACCACCCTTCTGAAGCTTTCCTTCACGCTTGCGATAGCATAGGCTTGCTCGTTATTGACGAGGCATTCGACGGATGGCGTTCACCTAAACAGCCTTACGACTATAGCATCCTCATCGACAAGCATTGGCAGGAAGATGTAGCTGCGCTGGTGCTGAGAGACCGCAACCATCCAAGCATCTTCTGCTGGAGCGTCGGAAACGAAGTCATTGAACGAAAAGAGATTCAGGTTGTCACTACCGCCAGAAAGCTTGCAGGCTTGTGCCGACAGCTTGACCCTACACGACCTGTCACATCCGCGCTCTGCGCATGGGACAGCGATTGGGAAATCTATGACCCGCTGGCAGAGGCTTTCGAAATTGTCGGATACAACTATATGATACACAAGCACCAGACAGACCATGAACGAGACCCTAAGAGAATCATGATGCAGACGGAATCCTATCCTCGCGAGGCATTCAGGAACTGGGCATACTCTAATGACCACGACTACATCATTGGCGACTTCGTCTGGACATCGGTCGATTATCTCGGCGAGTCAAGCATCGGTCGATGGTACTACAAGGGCGACTCAGAGGGAGAACACTTCAGTCGCAATCAGTTTCCATGGAATGCAGCATACTGCGGAGACATCGACATGACCGGGCAAAGGAAGCCTATCTCTTACTACCGCGACCTGCTTTGGAACGAAGACCGCCCTCTCTACCTCAGCGTAAAAGAGCCCAACGGATACTATGGCGATATCAGAGAAACCCAATGGAGCGTGTGGCCAACATTCGAGAGCTGGACATGGCCAGGACATGAAGGGAAGGACATTGACGTGGAAATCTACTCCCGTTCTCCCAAAGTGCGCCTGTATCTGAACGGGAAAGTTGTGGCAGAAAAAGCTACAACAAGAAAAGAGGAGTACAAGGCTGTCATCAGAATCAAGTATGAGCCGGGCGTGCTGCGCGCTGAAGCCATCGACAATAACGGAAATATCATCGAAAAACTTAACTGTGGCAGAAACGAGTTGCGTACAGCCGAAGCACCTTACGCCATTCGTCTGACAACAGACCGCACAGCCATCAAGGCTGACGGACAGGACCTTGCATTCGTGACAGCCGAGGTGGTGGACAAGAACGGAATCGTCTGCCCTAATGCCTCTACCGAGCTCACCTTCACGCTCAACGGGAAAGCCACCCTCATCGCAGCAGGCAATGGCGACATCAAAGAGCTTGACACAACGGCGGACAACAAACATAAGGCATGGAAAGGAAGAGCGTTAGGAGTCGTACGAAGCAGCTATAAATCAAGCAAAAGCACTCTGACCGTCACTGCGCCAGGGCTAAAAGCCGCAAAAGTCGTGATAAGCTGCAAATAACATAAAAACAATTGCAACACCCAACATGAAGGGGCGTCAGGAAATATCCCGACGCCCCTTCTCTTTATCCCAATGCGCAACAGCCTTATCACTCGCCTGCTGCAAACACAAAGTCTTCAAGTATGCAAAGAGACTTCTCCTTCGTCTCGGAGTCAAACACAAAGAACAAGGCATGCTTCCCTGTCAGCTCAGCCAAGGCTGGGAGATTCACTTCCAGCTCAGTCGAAGTTTGAGGCATATCAGCCTTCAGTTCCATAGCACCCAGCACCTTGCCGCCTTGTGAAGTCCAGGGCCTGTCGGCCATGACTGTAATGGTGCCATCCACTCCCTCTGGAATGAGACGCATCTTCAGCTTAACCTCCTTCTTGCCCTCTGTCGAAGTAAAGTTGAAGTATTTGTATCCAACAATAGAGCCTGCTGTATTGTTAATCACACGATTGGTGTTATTGCGCAAGTCATAAGGAGCATCAAAGTTGCTCTCTGTTCCATACGCCACTTCCACATAAGAGCCGTAATAAGTGTAGGTAGGCCAACCATGCTCTCCTTTCTTCGGACCTGTGTGCCAGCAAGCGATACCAGCCGAGTGGCGCTCCAGCGGGTCAAGCCCCTCAAGCGAGAATCCTTCCGAATTGTATTCGCCTTCCGAGATAAGCACCTTGCCGCCCTGCCCTTCTTCTACTTCAACCTCTATCGGAGCCACCATGGCCTGACGGGCATATTCATTCAATCCCGTCTGGCGATGATAGAATACATACCATTGACCGTTAATTTCACAGATGCTGCCATGAGTGTTGCCAGAAACGCTTGCAGACGCTATCACATTGCCCTGCTCGTCCAGTTCTCGACCGCGTCCGTCGATGATTGTTCCGCCATAAGTCCATGGACCTAAAGGCTGGTCGCTGTAAGCATAAGCCAAGGTGTAATTGGTGTTAGGCAAGCCAAACTCACCTTCTTCCGTCCAGCGGCTGTAGATAAAAACATACTTATCCTTTATCTTGCGGATGGAAGAAGCCTCGAAGAAGCGGAACACGCCTGACTGATCCCTTGATGAAATCATATCCTCCACAATCTCCGTTCCTGGCTTCACTGTAGCCATCGTGGCTGGATCCAATTCAGCGGCATACGAACGTTCAAAGCCCCAATAGCCATACACACGACCATCGTCATCAACAAACACTGCAGGGTCGAATTGCAGCACACCATCACTCACGTTAGGATTCTCCTTGCTCCAATTGCACACCTCAAACGGACCATCAGGTCTTGCGCTCTTGGCTATCAGCCCGTTTCTGCCGCCTGCCTGGTCGTTTGGATAGAGATAATACGTCTTTTGCCCATCTGGACCCTCCACCAAAGTCACATCTGGCGCATAAAGCACATCCGCAGTGCCAGCAGAATCAAACGGCTCGCCATTGGCATTCTTATCCACCACCAAGATGACACCGTCATAACGCCACTGGGTCAGGTCCTCTACAGGAGCCGACCACACCACCTGGTCACGTCCACAATATTCCGTCTTCAGATTATCATGCGAACCATAAAGATACACACGCTGCTTCCCCGGGTTGTCCGGGTCCTCAAACACATAAGGCTCACCATCAGGAATATGTTCCCACAAAGGGAGGAAAGGATTACCCACTGTCATAAGCGCAGTCTGCTTCACCTCAACGCGCTCAGCGCACGAAGCCACAAGCAAAGTACTGCAAGCAGCTGCCGCAACAAGTTTCAATGCTTTTACTTTCATAGACTCTTTTAATTTACACATTTCAAATTCCATACAAATATAGCAAAAAGAACAATAACCTGCAACACCTAAAGCAAAAAAAAGCATATACCAAGCAGATAAAAGCATTTCAAGAACAATCAGCACCCTCCACGCCATCACACCCTGCAAGACCATTACGATGCACCCTCCAGCGCAAATACGACACACCTTGCACCGTAATTTCGGCAAAAGGCTCATCGCCAGAGAAAGCCCACTTTGCAGAAAGCGCCAAATGCCCAATAAGAAATAAGGCGAAAAGCCTTCCTTATAAATAATATATAATTAAGGGATATGGGTAAAAGGGCAATTAACATATTATATATAATAAGCCCCCTTCTTTCACCTCCGACTTGCCGCACCCAGCCGAACAAGAGACTCGCAATATAAAACCACAAAAAGGCTTCTTTCAAAAATAGCTGTTTTCAAAGCTCAAAAAAGTAACGCTGATTATCAAACGCTTAACAAATCACAAGAAAAAAAGTTGAAAAAAAGTTTTGAAAATATTTGGTGATTTGCGAAAAAGTCTCTACCTTTGCACTCGCTTTCAGGAAGGAACGAAAGAGACAACAAACAAAGTCAAGTGTGATGGAGTTTCTCTAAAAGCAAATTCTTGACAACAAAGGGCGTTTAGCTCAGCTGGTTCAGAGCATCTGCCTTACAAGCAGAGGGTCGGCGGTTCGAATCCGTCAACGCCCACAGAAAAACGTCACACAAGTGACGCAGTTCTTTGAAAACTAAGCATACACTCATTCGGCTCGCTAGCTCAACTGAATAGAGCATTTGACTACGGATCAAAAGGTTACAGGTTTGAATCCTGTGCGAGTCACTCCAACGATGGTTTTGACAGACGACTATGGGTAGGTAGGTAAGTGGTTAAAACGGGCAGACTGTAAATCTGTTGCCTTACGGCTTCGGCGGTTCGAATCCGTCCCTGCCCACAGATGATGTCAAAGAAAGTTGTCAAGAGGATGTGAGTAACAATGTTGCGGAAGTAGCTCAGTTGATAGAGCACTAGCCTTCCAAGCTGGGGGTCGCGGGTTTGAGCCCCGTCTTCCGCTCTACAATCGGAACTTCCGATTTCGCCTCTTTAGCTCAGTTGGCCAGAGCACGTGATTTGTAATCTCGGGGTCGTTGG
>JAUMXY010000070.1 GCA_030528885.1 Bacteroidales bacterium
CGTAATAATATGAACACGGCCTGCGTAATAACAAGAACACCGCTTGCACAAGATGATGCAAGCGGTGTTCTTCTATATTCTTTCAAAAGCTTATGAATTCATAATCAGAAACGGAAGCCAAATGTAGCCATCAGCTGAGAGCGGTCGCAATCCAACTTTGTCGGCTTCAGGTCAACATCGTCAAAAGCATAGAAATCGCCCTTTTGCATCTGGTACTGATAAGCCAAATCGACGTATCCACTCTTGTAACGATAGCCTAAGCCAAAGCAGAATCTGTTAATGTCACCCCAGTTGGTATAATCAGTTTCCGTATAAGGCCCATCATACCCAATCGTACGATAAGCGCCATCCTGGAAAGGAGAAGACACATAGTTGTAACCCAATCGGATAGAAATTTCCTTCACTGGCTTATATTCTGCACCCACCTTCAACGTATGCTGCCCCTTGAGTGTCTCCTTTGTAATGGCATTAACATTACGGAAATAGCTGTCATCATATCCATCGATGCTTGTGTACTTCGACGTGCTCAAATCCTGATATTCATATTCTGCGCCAATGGCGAAATTCTGTCCAACAGTATGGCCAAGGCTCACACCAAACTTCCAAGGAGTACGAAAATCATAATCATACTCAGAATTAGCCAGCTGAGTCAGGTAGAGGTCGTCAAGATAAAGCATCGAACCATTAGAGTCAGTCATGCGATACCATACAGGCGTGTGAACCGTCAAGCCGAAACGGAACGGACTATCTTCAAACGGACGGCAGATAAGGCCCAGCTTTACGTCAAATCCATCTCCTGTTGTCTTGTACCAATTGGTGAAATCATAAAAATGCCCATCTGTGCCCACTTCCTGATAGAATGACTCACGATTGTAATCCATATTATAGATTCCCACAGATGCGCCAAAGAAGAACTGATCGCTGACATTGAATGACAAGTTGATGTCTGCCTGAACGTTGCTGCCATAAGTGGCACGCTCATAATATGCATTGTCTGCCTCTATCCCCTGATACTCCACATAGTCAACCTTATCCTCGTCCTTGGGGTCAAGATAATGCTTACCGGTGTTATCAAACAGTGAGTTTCCTAACAAAGCGCCATCCTTGTCATAGTAATTCTCAAGCAATATGCCATCTCGACGTTCTCCCTTGAACACAGACGCACTCATGTCTGCCAACGACCCGTAATAATCGTTCGCCCAAGCATCTGTGCAGAGATCGGCAATCTGGAATGTCTGGCTAAACATGCCATTCAAGTTCTGCACATCAGTCAACTGATTGAACAAGAAGTTTCGCTTCTTCTGGTAATTCACTCCAAAATTGACAAACTGCAGCCCTTCGCTTGTCGGATTATCCATATCAAACGCTATAAGGACACCTCCTTGATCTAAAGACATGCGCGCGCCATCATGGTCCATCGCGCCCTCGCCGCTGAACACACCGCTAAGGCTGATGGCCGCATCGCTTTTGCGATACATGGCTGTGCCTGCAGGATTTGTGCTCATCACACTAATATCACCGCCTAAAGTACCTAAAGCACCACCCATCGCTACGAAACGAGACGTACCATTGAGGTCGCTGCTCGTCAGAGTTTGTGCATCATAACTATCTTGCGCCTGTGCCGCCAAAGCCATTACTGACAAGCCGCCACACAAAAATGATTTTCTGAAAAAATTCATATACATATATTATATTAAATGATAACACCAGATTTATCGACGTCCGCCACTACGACTGCCGCCCCCCATACTGCCTCCTCCCATGCTACCGCCAGCAGAACTGCGAGAAGGAGCGCTATAAGACGGCGTGCTATAGGTTGGAGTGCTGTTGCGTGCTGCACGTGAAGAAGAATTCTCATAGCTTCTCGAATTGGAAGAACGACTGCCGTTCTGAACAGAAGAACGAGATGGCTGCGATGTGCTACGGCGAGTTGCAGAACTGCGTTGTGCCGCATTAGCACGGCTCCTGTTTTCATTCTGTACCTGCTGGCCTCTGCTGCTCACAGAATTTGTGCGCCCCGTTCTAGAATTTGCATATTCAGAATAAGAATCGCCACGAACAGCCTGAGCATTCGTACGCGAAGCACGTGAAGATGTTCTTGAGGCAGATGCGGAGCTTCTTGCGTTAGCCGCACTTGTGCGCGCTCCCAAAGACGTCCCACCAGTAGCGCTTGTACGAAGTCGTCTGCTTGCTGACATATAGCCTCTTGAAGAATTCAGCTCGCGCGGTACAGTGTTGCGTTCATGCACGATACCATAAATCGGGCGGCCCCAGGATGGTCCCCATCCCCAATAAGACCAAGCGTATGGACGATGCCATCCCCAGATGCCTCCATACCAGCAATCCCAAGGTCCCCATGTCCATCCATAACTCCATCCGTAATGCCAGTACCACGGGTCGTACGGGTCGTAAAGATAATCCCACGCACCATACACATAATACAAATCCCAATAATAAGGGCTTGCCAGCGCATACAAACGCGGATTATGGAAACGCACGATACGACGCGAGAAACGAAAATCGACCTCAGGGTCGTCCATCTCAAGCAAAGAGGCATCAGATTCACTCCCCGCTACCGTATCGATACGCGCAGCCAAAGAGTCATCCGCCAATCCGCCCGCATTCTGGAAATCACCACCATATACATAACGACGGTTATACTCATCGTCGCTTCTATTGCTGCTGTTATAGTCAACAAGAACAGGCTCCTCCACCGTCTCCGTCTTCGCCCTGACATCTTCAACGACTTCCCTCACAGCCTTCTTAGCCTTCTTGGAAGAAGTGAAATACATGTCATCCTGCGCAAAAGAGAATAACGGCAGCAGCACAAAAATAAAAGTCAAAAGTCTTTTCATTAATAAATCCATTTAATTGCTATAATTCAACCTTATTTATCACATTGCAAAGGTATTTTCTTTCTATTTTATTTGTGTTGTCCAAATCCCTATCTGTTTGGGGGAATTTCCCTAAAAGCATCATTGTCTTTGCAAATTTAGATAAAATAATCCAAAAACAATCGTTAAAAATAGCAAAATAATTTATTTTTGCACATTAGTCATTGACGTGTCAACAATATTCTTTAATTTTACAAAAAATTTATGTCTAGAATAACTTACAATGTTAGATTTAACTATGAAGAAAAACTTTAACCTCATCCTCTGTGGAGCCATCGGCTTTTGCTTGGCGTTGCCAACATCTGCATCGACGCCTGCCTCAAGCGACGCTCCATTGGCTGCGGCCAAATCAAAAAACAAACAGCGCTCCATTTCCAAAGTCGAGCCTATCAACATCGAGACGCCAACCGGATGCGTACCACGTCTGCCTTGGCAAGTCTGGGTGACTTACAGCGACGGAAGCAAAGAATGGCGACAAACTAAGTGGACAAACCACATGCTTTCTACTGAACAGCAAGAGGCCAACCCTGAAATGTACCCCGCAGGGAAGGAGTACACCATCAGCGGATTCATCATCGGAGACAACACAACCGACAATGGATATCCCATCACTGCTAACATAAAAGTTGTTGCAGAAGAATGGAAGGTTCCTGCCCCAAAAGCTGTTGCACAAACACTTCCTCTAAGCGATGTCAACATATTAGGAAGCAATAGATTGTCAAGCAACAAACATCTTGCTATCAAGACCATTCTTTCGTGGGACATCACCCAGCAGCTTTACAATTATCGCGACACATACGGACTCCCAACCGAAGGCTACAGAACCGCTGACGGATGGGATTCACCAACCACCAAACTGAAAGGGCATGGATCTGGTCACTACATGAGCGCACTCGCGTTTGCATTTGCGTCATGCACTGACCCAGAGACAGACCTCAGCAAGGAGAAGAACGAACTCCGCGAAAGAATTCGCCGCATGGTAAACGAGCTTCGCGAATGCCAAGAACGCACATTCGTATGGGACAGCACGCTTAACCGCTACAAAGAAGCCCGCGACTATGCGCCAGAAGAGGAACTGAAGAAAATGAAGGGAAACTGGGCTGCGTTTAACGAGTACAAGAAAGACTACAAAAACTACGGATACGGATATCTTAACGCTATACCAGCTGCACACCCTGCACTTATCGAGTGCTATCGCGCATACAACAACGAGGAATGGGTATGGGCACCATATTACACCATTCACAAACAGCTTGCAGGCCTCATCGACATAGCCAACAATATCGATGACAAGGAGATAGCAGCTAAAGCGTTGCTCATAGCCAAAGATATGGGCCTTTGGGTATGGAATCGCATGCACTATCGCACATACGTGAAAACTGACGGAGACAAGGCAGAAAGACAGGCCAAGCCAGGAAACCGCTATGAAATGTGGAACATGTATATTGCAGGCGAGGTAGGTGGTATGTCTGAATCTTTGGCACGCCTCTCAGAAATGGTAAGCGACCCAACAGAAAAGGCACGCCTCATCGAAGCATCAAACTGCTTCGACTCTCCAGCATTCTTCGACCCTGTAGCTAAGAATGTGGACGACATCCGTACTCGCCACGCAAACCAGCACATTCCAATGATTGTAGGCGCTTTGCGCTCATACATCACCAACGGCAATCCTTATTACTACAACCTTGCCTACAACTTCTGGAGCCTCGTACAAGGACGCTATGCGTATGCTATGGGTGGTGTAGGAAACGGAGAGATGTTCCGTCAGCCTTATTCACAGATTCTGTCCATGAACACCAGCGTAATGAGCGACCGCAACCGCAACATGTATCCAAACCCAGACATCAATGAGACCTGCTGCGCATACAACCTTGCCAAGCTCACCAAAGACTTGAACTGCTTCGACCCAGACAATGCAGCATACATGGATTACTACGAACGCATTCTCTACAATCAGATTATCGGTTCTCTTCACCCTACCCGCTGGGGAGTGACATACCAATACGCCGTAGGCATGAATGCCATCAAGCCTTATGGAAACAACACGCCTCAAAGCACTTGCTGTGGTGGAACTGGCTCTGAGAACCATGTGAAATATCAGGAGGCTGCGTATTTTGTAAACGAAAACACCATGTGGATTGGCCTCTATCTCCCGACACAGGCAACATGGAAAGAAAAGGGAATTATCATCAAGCAGTCTTGCGAATGGCCTGCAGAAAGCAGCGTCATAACCGTAACAAGGACACAGGCAAGCCAAAACGCAAACTTCGCATTGAAACTCCGTGTGCCATACTGGGCAACAGAAGGATTCGACGTGAAACTGAACGGCAAGTCCATCGCCAAGGAATACCAGCCATGCACATACGTTGAGATTCCTGCCAGGGAGTGGAAAGACGGCGACAAAATCGAGGTTGCCATGCCATTCACCAAGCACATCAACTGGGGACCTGACAAGATGGACCTCGCAGCCACAGGCAAGAACGAGTCACGCACTCCATTCAACCCACAATGGGTAGGCACCATCATGTATGGCCCGCTTGTTATGGCAACTTCTGATGTGACAGAATGGAAAGACGCAGATTTGACACTCTCATCCAATCTGAACGAGCTGCAACCTGCAACAGCAAGTACAGACGACGGCACCAAGGGCAAGCTGTACATGCTGCAGCTCCAGAAGCCAAACTCTACAGCTATAACATTCACTCCTGATTACTACCAGACAAAGCACTCGACTCACTATCTCCGCCTCAACGTAGAAAGTGGCGCAAAGAAAAAGAGCAAGAAAGGCATAGACAAAACAGCGCTCGAACAGGCATTGCAACTTGCCAAGGAGCGTGTTGAAAGCCAGAATGCATGGAACGCTCTCACCGTCAAAGTCCCAGCATTCTCACCTTGGGCACCTAACGGCTACGCACGCCTTGTGCAGCAGATGGAGAAAGCCGAAGCTGTCAACGCAAAGGGCAAAAAGGAATTGACTCAGGAAGAAATCAACACAGCCACCTCTGCGCTCAATGTTGCTATCAACACGATGCGTCCAGGCAACCTTGCAGAACCAGAAGACCTCAACGAACTTCTCCCGCTGCTGACTGATTCAAAAGAAAACATTCCAAACAAAACGACTGAGCTGAGAGAGGCCATCAATTATGCCGACATGGTTGTGCAGTATGTCAACGACGGCTCTGGCACACATGACCTCATAGACAAGGCCTTCAAACGACTGACTGAGGCAAGAAAGACTGTGAATAAATAAGACAGTATAAAACGACACTTGAAAAAGTGCCCGAAAGAGAGCAGCGCCCCACATCAGCAATCCTGGTGTGGGGCGCAACTCTTTCCTTCCACCCCCAAACACTTCCATCCA